>JABSOM010000004.1 GCA_013215945.1 Campylobacteraceae bacterium | reverse complement strand
GTGCATATGGTATTTGGGCAATTGATGGAAAAGAAGTATTAGTAGATAAGTATACATTTATCTCAGGTTCACAAAATATTAACGTTGGGGACAAATCAAGTATGATTGTTCGTAATGAATATGGTAAAACATTTGCTACAAGAATAAACTAAAACAATATATCAAAACTTAAGTTGACGCGAACCAACCTAAGTCTTTAACAAAATTATTGCAAAATTTCATTTCTCTCCTGAACCGAAATTTAAAAAAGGAATACCGTTTAGGTGTTCCTTTTTTTTACTTTTGTGAATATAATTACATATATAGATGTGTTATAATTAATTAATTAGCAAATGGAAATATTGTTATTTATAGACATTTTAATACAAATAAAAAGCATAAAATTTTAATTATCTAAGTAAAACTCAGATAATAATATACTAAACAAATAAAATTAAAGAGAAAATTATCATGACAGCTTATTCTATTTTAGATCTTTCCCCTATTGTTGAAGGTTCAAGCCCTACTTATTCTTTAAAGAATTCTCTTCTTTTGGCACAACACGCAGAACAAATTGGTTATACACGTTATTGGCTTGCAGAACATCACAATATGCCAGGCGTTGCAAGTTCTGCTACTTCTGTAGTGATTGGATATATTGCAGGAGGAACCAAACATATACGAGTGGGAGCGGGAGGTATTATGTTGCCTAATCATGCTCCTTTAGTAATAGCAGAACATTTTGGTACCTTAGAAACATTGTATCCAGGCAGAATTGATTTAGGACTAGGACGAGCTCCTGGGGCTGATGGCCTTACTGCAAGAGCTTTACGGCGTGATTTATCTGGCAATGATAACTTTCCTCATGACATTGCACAATTGCAACAATATTTTAGTGAATATACAGGGGATTCAATACGTGCAATTCCAGCAGATGGAACAAATGTACCCTTATGGATTCTTGGCTCTAGTCTTTATGGCGCTCAAGTAGCTGCAAATTTTGGACTACCTTTTACTTTTGCTTCTCATTTTGCGCCTGATGCACTTGGGGAAGCTGCAAAAATTTATCGTGAGAATTTCAAGCCATCAGCTACATTAAAAGAACCTTATTTTATGTTTTCAATTAATGTTTTTGCCGCTGATACAAATGAAGAAGCAGCATTTATTCGCAGCTCACATCAGCAAGGTTTTGCAAATCTAAGATTTGGGAATCCAAGTTTATTACCACACCCTGTAAATGATATTAATGAAGTGTTAGACAGTGTAACCCTTTCAAATGTTAATAATACCTTACGATGTTGTGCTATAGGTAACGCTTCAAAAGTTAAAGAAGAACTCTCTTCACTAATAGATAGATATAAACCCAATGAAATAATAATTAATAGCCCAATACATAATCATGAAGCAAGGTTAAAATCTTATAGCATAACAGCAGAGGTAATCAAAGATATCAATAAAAATTAAATCTTTTAATTAAGTAAAAATTTATTGCCCCTTCGGGGTAATGCTACTTAATTGACCATTTAGTCAACTAAAGATACTTTTCTAGTTTTTTACTTATTAAAACGAAGTATCTGTGATAATATATTTTAAGAAAATAAACTTTAGCTGCTAAGGATATCTTTTTATGATAAAAAAATTCACTGCAAATATTTCAGATGAAAACATTTCTGAATTAAAAGAAAAAATCAAAAATACTCGTTGGCCAGATGAAATGCACGATTCATCTTGGAATTATGGCTCAAATCTAAGTTATATGAAAGACTTAGCTGATTATTGGTTAAATATTTTTTCTTGGAAAAAAGTCGAAGAAAAAATAAATTCTTTTCCCAATTATACCTTTGATGTAGATGGAAATACTATACATTTCCTTCATATTAAAAGTAAGCATGAAAATGCTATCCCACTCATTATAACGCATGGATGGCCAGGCTCTTTTCTCGAAATGTTTAAGTTAATTCCTTTATTAACAAATAATGAAGACTGTGCTTTTGATGTAGTAATTCCTTCTGTTATTGGTTTTGGATTTTCATCAAAAGCTACAAAAGAAGGGTGTAATAATACCTATATTGCAAGTTTGTGGCATAAATTAATGTTGGAGCTTGGATACAGTAAATATGCTGCACAAGGTGGAGATATTGGTTCTGGTATTAGTACAAGGCTCGCTATGAATTATCCCAAACACATGATAGGTTTACATTTAAATTATGTATCTGATTCTTTTAAACCAGCTTTTTATGATGAGAATACTGTTTCTAAAGAAGTGCGTAATTACCAAGAAGAATTAAATACTTGGGCCCAAAAAGAAGCGGGATATGCTTATATTCAAAGTACTAAACCCATTACTCTAGCTTATGGTTTAAACGATTCTCCTATAGGTTTATGTGCTTGGATTATTGAGAAGTTTAATTCATGGAGTGATCACAATGGTAATATAGAAGAAGTATTCACCAAAGATGAATTATTAGCCAATGTAAGTTTGTACTGGTTTACGCAAAGCATTCATTCTTCTATTAGAATATATAATGAGAATTCTAAAAATCCAATGGTCTTTGGGAAAAATGATTACATTCAATGCCCAGTGGCATATGCTCAGTTTCCAAAAGAAATATCTAAACCACCTCGTGAATTTCTTGAAAAAGCTTATAATATTAAACGTTGGAGCGTAATGGCAAAAGGGGGGCACTTTGCTGCAAGTGAACAAGCAGAATTGTTAGCAAAGGATTTAATAGATTTTTTTAAAAGTATTAGAGATAAATGATGGAAATTTAAGATAAAAGAATAAAGTAGGAATAATACGTCTCCACATTTATTAAAAGTGGAGATTCATTCACAGGGGTGTAATTTGTAATTTTTAAAAGTATTAATTGTAAATGATGTAAATTTAAGGCAAAGGCAAAGTATGTCTCCTCTTTTATTATAAAGAGGAGCTTCCTTTTCTGCGGTTTAATTATAATTTCATACTCTCTCAATTGATTTTACAATCAATTCCTTGAATGAAAATATTTTTTTCTTCATTATAATATTTTGCTAGATCTTTTATTTGATTTTTAAAAATAGTCTTGTGTTCTCTTATATTAAATATAACAAATATTCCATAATCAGAATTTGTTGCACCTATATATTTTTGTAATTTAGATTTATACTCTTTACCTTGTTGAAAATTAATTTTTGATTCTGGGTTATGTGATAACTTTAACTCCAATAAAACTTGTCCTACAAATCCGTAACTGATTGTAAAGTCAGCTCTTTTATCATCTAATGTTTGTTCTTCTCTTTTAATCCTAATATCTGTATGTCTTAATCCTCTTTTTAATAAAGCTAATTCTATTTGAGGTGTTAAGGTCTTTTGAATAAAGTCTTCAGCGTTTGTATTTGTATTTTTTTTAGAAAGTTCCTGGATATGTTTATACGCACCTTCTATTTCAATCCAGTTTTTGATTTCATTATTTATAGAACCTTTAACTATTTCCATTAAATGAAGAGGCGAAGTAATTAGAAGATATTCATTTGCTTTCGCTTTTTTATAAGATTTAATTGCTTCCATAATATGCTTTGGTTTTGCTATTTCATTTAAGAAAATATCTTTTAATTCTTTGAGTTTATATTCAAATGAATTTAGTTTTTTACTTTGTAAAAATTTCTCCACTTCAATTAAAGGTTCAAATGATTTTTTATTGTTTAGATGTTTTAAATGACCAAAAACTATTTCTTCAAAAAATAAAGCATTTAAATTTTTCTCATTCTTTCTTAATATTAGTGCAATTTCAAGTAGTTTTTTATCTTCTTTTAAATTATAATTTATTTTCATCAATGTATGAGCTAGTTTATTATGAGTTCTATCCAAATCTAAAGATGTGTCCCATAAATTAGATGCATCGTCTGGAATTTCCGTTTCTTTACCTTTTTTTATAACTAGTTCAAATATTTTTTTTATAGCAACTTCATTATTAAAGTTTTTAACTAAAGCTATTAACATGCTTTCATAAAGCTCGTCTTTTTCACCTTTAGTTTTAATATAACCTTCAATATCTGCTTGCGTCAATATCTCTTTTGGAAGGATAGTAATTATTTGTTCGCGGATATATTCACTTATTTTAGAGTTATAAAGCATCCCTAAAAGTAATTTATCTGCTTCAATTATTCTCATATTCCTATATATTTCAATAAGATTTCTTGGATGTGATATATCCAAATCATCGTCTCTTACCCCTGAATATACATCTAAAATATCTTTTATGGCTTCTGTTGATGGGCTGTACGCAAGTTTTAACGTACTTTCATATTCTGAATTTATGTCAAATGGTAAATATCGAAATATATTATCTATCAAAGTTTGTTCTTCAGGCTGTTTTAATTCAATATGTTCATTATATAAAAGTTCAATGGCTTCTTTATAATAATGAACACCCCAAATAGTTGAACTTCTCCCATTAACCTTAATTTTTCCATCAAGAGGATTATTGTGTAGTAGTACACTTTTAGCTAAATTAATAGTTTTAATTTTATTACTTTCAAAATTTTTACAATGTTTTAATGCCTCCTTATTATTCTTATAGAAGTAGAATAAATCAGTTACAAATTTTCTAGGTTCAGGCTCTATTTTATGTCCCCATTGCTTACATAAGCCTCTTTGTCTATTTACATCATCTCTTTGACTTTTCTCTTTATATTTTTTGTTAGACTTTAGAAGTTCTGATAATTCTTTACTATAAGATTCCTCTATTTTCTTTTTGACATCTCCATCTAATTTTTCATTAAAGTAGAGTCTACTAGCTATTAAATCATCAAAATTTCTTAAATTAAATTGTTTCAATTGTCCATAAATTCTCAAATAGTTTTTTATATTGAAATATTTAGCTAATTGATAAACTATTATATCTTCAAGTTGAAAATTATAAATTTTATTACTTAGGTATAAACAATATATTTTATCTATAAATTCATATATATAACTAGGGTTTTCTTTCATTAATACTTGAAAAAGTTTCTGAAATAAATATTGATTTTCTTCTCTACGGTAAGACATATTTTCTATTAATAAATTAAGAATAATTTTTTTTAATAAGTAATAGATTTCTTTATTTATATAATTACGAATATTTGATATTAAGATCTTTAAATCATTTTGAAATCTATCTTTGGTACTACCATGAAATAAGTAGTCTAAATGTATTTTATAATCTTTTGAGACTAGTTTTTCTAATAAATATTGTAATCCACTTTGATTATTAATATTGCATATATATTTTATATTGTCATCTAATCTTCCTGCTCTTTCAAGTTGATTCTTTTTAAATTGTCTAGTGCACTTTAAATATACATTTATACTAAATTCATCATTTGGAGCTATCTTGTTGCAAGTTCTTGAATATTCATGTTGAACTTCAATGCCATTTTCAAAAATAAAATATATATCTTTTATCCAATTAAAATCATTTTTCATAATAATTGCACAACTCGATATCAATGATGCATGTAAATGTCTATGTTTTTTAGGTTCTAACTTTAGCCATTTTAAAAATGTTTCTTTCCAAAAATTGATTTGACTAGGAGATAACTCATAATGATTAGCTATCTCTTCAATAAGCTCGATTGCATTTCTTCTTCTCACTTTATCTATATCAGAATTAATTGAATGAAGTATTTTACTGTAGTGTTCTTCTTCTATATAAAAATAAATTAATTTATTAGGATAAAGCGGTTGTCTATGTTCATAGTAATAATCAAATACAATATTGAATATTCTGCTTTTAGTATTTTTATTTATTTGTGTAATATCTATGCTTGTTATTACATCAAAATATGCTTCTCTTAAAATTTTATCAGAGTTTTGTTCTAAAAAACCTAATATAATATTTATTAACTGAGGGTGTTGTTCTAAAACAAATGGCATAACATAAAACCAGCTTGCATATACTTCTTTGAAGTGTGGTTCTACAGCC
Source organism: Campylobacteraceae bacterium (assembly GCA_013215945.1). Classification (NCBI taxonomy): domain Bacteria; kingdom Pseudomonadati; phylum Campylobacterota; class Epsilonproteobacteria; order Campylobacterales; family Campylobacteraceae; species Campylobacteraceae bacterium. Next base: position 256,108 of record JABSOM010000004.1, on the reverse strand, counting down.
ATATCAAAAAATACTTGTTCAACTTTTTCAAATCTGCTTAATTCTTTTGCTGCTAAAAAATCTAAAAACTCTTGATTCTCAAATTCTAAATAATCTATATTATCTTTTAAAAGACTCTTCTCTGTAAGTTTTTCAATTAATCCTTCACCAGTAAATATATTACTTAAATTTAATTCTTTAAAAACTGTAAAAAAATCATCTTTGCTAATTTGTGAAACTTGAAATAGTTTCATAACTAAAGCTAGTTCTTCTAAAACTCTTTTTATACTGTGATTTTCAGATTCTGGATATTGTACATCTCTTTCTTTATTGATTTTTCTATATATAAACTCTTCAAATATTTCAGTTCTTGATAAACTCATTACTTCTTTGATGCTTTTATTTTTTGTAATTTCACTAAAATAGTACAAGTATCTTGGTATTGATAGATATGAATTTAAGTTTGTTAAATGAGACTTTTCTTTTATTTCATCAATCTTAGTTTTACATAATCCTATATTCTCCAAATATTTTACTATTTGCCTCTCATAAAAACTATCTAATGTAATATATGCAAAAGAGATATTAGTTAAATCATACTCTACTTTTTTTAAATGATGAGTTCTACAAGAGAGAAATACTTTTGTTTTTGGGTAGTCAGATATAAATTCTTCAACTTCTTCAAAAAAACTATAAAGTTTTGAAAAGGGTATTTCATCAAGTGCATCTAAACAAATAATGGTATTTTCAGTAAGTGTATAATCCTGCGTGTTAGAAAAATAGATCTTTTTTTGAAGTTTTTCTTCAGATATGTCTTGTTCAACTATTTTACATTTATTAATACTCTCAACTATTGAGTTTTTAATTTGTTTTGAATCAATAAAGAAAACTTTTGAATTATTTTGATCTGCTTTTAAAACAAGCTCTTTGAAAAGCCTTGTTTTTCCATATCCAGGCTCTGCAATAATCATTAAATATTTAAAGGAATATATATCATTAAAACTTGGGGATGTTTTTGACTCATCAAAATAAGACATATAATCTTTACTAAATGTCTCAGAGTAATGTTCATAGTCACTGTATTTAATCATATTTTGGATTATGTACTTGTTCACTTATAGCCTTTTACTTTTAGATTATTCTAAGAAATGTTTTTATTTTAATTAATGGGAATATTCACACTAAATTTAAGGTGTAAAAAGTCCTATAATTCCAAAAGCAATAAAAAAAATAGCTAAGCCTTTCATTGCTTTCGAATATTTTATTAGTGTAGTTTGATTAATTCTACTTTTAATTTTTTCTGCTGCTATTAAATAAAGATATATTCCTGCAATAATTGAGATTACTGCATTTAATATTTCATACATATGTAGTTCCTTCTAAGAGTTTTGCATCTTTGTAGAGTTATTGTATCTAAGATAAAATTGGAAAATCTTACTTCTAATATTACAAAACTTATTAATTCATTATTTTTATTTTAGAGCTCTTAAAATAGGTTGCATAAGTTCTGATATATCATTTCCTTAACTTGATTTTTAAGAAGTCTGATTTTTTACTTATCCTTTTATATTGAAAAAACTTTAATTCAATTAAAGACCATAAAAACATAAAAAGTGTAATTATAATTATTACACTTACAGAAAGATTTGCATACCAAAGAGTATAGACTTTTTCTTTCTTATTTCTTATAGATACTTTTGATATATCTATAAGTTTTTCTTGTTTATTTGAGTTTAAATGTTGAGTTACTATGTTTGAGTAGGCAAAAAAAGTCTTATTTATATTATTTGAATTAGTTCTTAGTTCATAATCTAACTTCGTTTTTTGATAATCTAAACTATCTTTACGTAAGTTAGATTCTGTTGAGTACATAAATATAAACATAATCGTAACTACAGAAAAATATACTTTCCACATATTTAAAATAACTATTCTCTCTTCTTTTTCTGCCAAAAAACTAAAATAAACCAATGTGAATATTAAATACATAATCATTAAATTTATAGCTACACTTAATAATTTTAAATATGATGCAGTAAATGTAACAATTAAAAATACTAGAATCCATAATAAAATAAATATTTTCAATCCTATAATAACTTTATATTTTAAAGAAGTGGTTTTTGTGATATTCATAAATTTCCTTGGTAAGTGAGTCTAATTATCCACAAGAGATATATTGCATATAAATTGACTGAATTATTTGAAGTATACAAAAAACCTGTCACAGTTTACGTCACAGAATTAACGAATTTTATTATTCTTAATAATTTTAGCAACATAGCCATATTATTTATTTGTTAAGTACTCATACAAAGTACCCTTTGCGTTTTTTTTCTTCTTTTCTTGAAAAGAAGAAACAAGAAAGCAACTGACGAAATGATAAAGCCCTTCGGGTTCCTAAATATTTTTATTTGTTAGCTAGGCTCAAAAATTCGCTAAAACGTGCTAGAGAGTACATTTTTTACGCTCACACAGTTTTCACCTCTTTCCGCTAAAAAATAAAAAGATTTAGCTTTATCAAAGTCAGGGAAAGAGCCTAATGAAAAATCATTTTACGTAATATATGTTCTATATTCTTTTATCTTTAAAAGAGAAAACATTTTTAAAATAAAACGTGGAGCGGAAGTCCTGCCTTTGTTGAAACAGAGTGTTTTGTTTTTTTCTTTCGAAACAGCTCGAAACTGTTTGAATGTTAAGAAATGTGCTCTTTAGCACATTTTAATGAGTTTTGCAGAGCAGAAAGAAGAAAATAATAAGGGAAGGTAGCTTTGCTTTCAACAACGTGGCAGTTGCTTCTTTTGTTACGTTTCTTTCAATAAAGAAAAGTAAAAAACGAATGCGCTAGCTTTCACGAGCTCTAAAACTATGAATGTAGTAATTTATATTAAATAGAAAGTTGATATAAATATCTCTTGCCTACATTAAATTTTTTATTTAAATTGGATTAGAACTTCTTGAGTTGAAACAACAATATCAAAATCAGATTTATATTTTTCTAAAATCATATATATATCACATATTTCTCTAATTTCTATTATAGATCCAACTCTAATGTTAGATTTTGTAATACGTATTTCTTTATCGGTTTGAGATATTTTATTATAACAAATATTCTGATTTAGGTTTAGTTCGTTTAACATTCTTTTTTTCAATTTTAACTCCCCATTCTATTTTGAATCTTGATTTAATTATTTTTTCTTTTAAATTTATTATTAATATACAAATTATTATTCTATTATTTAAATTAAATATAATATTATACACCCATAGGGAGTTATAAATAAATCATATCTTTTATAAACTTAAATATTAATTACACCTATAGGGAATTATATACAATGAAAATATTTTTAGAAGTAGAAGAAGAAGAATTTGAAAATTTATTTCTTAATATTACCAATAATGTTAAGAAATATAGAAAAGAAAAAGGGTTTACACAAGAACAATTGGCTTTAGCTATTGGTCACTCATCTGCAAGTATGCTTTCTAAGATTGAAGCAGGACTTGAAAATAAACATTTTAATATTAGACAGTTATATTTAATTTCAAAAGTTCTTGATATTACATTATCAAAATTTTTTGAAAAATAACACTTTGATTTTTTTGCTGAAGTAGATAGAGGAATGAAAATTATATAAGGGGAAGTCAATAATTAATTATTATACCCTTGTACTTTTATTATTTTTTTAATATTGAAAACAAGAAGCAGAAAATTTTAGTGTAGTTGAGCTCTAAAAAGAAGCTAATTTTATAAATGATTGTTAAAATGTAAGGTGGTAAATATTTGTCTGTAGAAAGAGGGGAATGAAAAGCTTAAAACAAGTAGTTTTAAACTACTTGTTTTAATGAAGAAACTATTTTAGAATAACAAAACTATCATCAAAATAAATAGTATTGCCAATAGAAATAGCCTTGTCTTCTTCATCTAAAGGAAAATCATAAATCGCATCTTGTGAAAAATCAGGTTTGATTGCCACTAAATATCCTTGCGATTCTAAAGCATATAACTCTTCTCCAAAAGCAAGAGTATAAAACTTAGCAAATTTATATTTTCTACTGTTCTTCGTTTCTAGTGTAGAACTTAAATGCATAACTTGTCCATCATTTGTAGCAATATAAATTTCTTTTTCATTTGAAATAACATCTCTTATTTCAAAATCTTTGATAATTACATTAGCAGAACTAACCGAAATGATTTTACTAGAGGTTGCTGCAATTAAATTATCATCAACAACATCTAAATAAATCAGATTATTAAATTGACCGTTTGCATCAAGTACAATTGAATTTGAAATTACATTCTTTTTGTAATCTACAATTACAATTTTTCCATCTAAACTAGGGAATAAAAGTAATTCTCCTAAAAATACAGGATTTGCTATTCTTACATCATTTACTAAAGATTTTGACAAATATTCTTTAAAAACAACTTTTTTGCTTTTTAAATTGTAAATCTCAATAGTATTTGTATTTAATAATAAAGCTAAAATATCGCCTTGTACAGATGCTGCAATTACATGTTTCTTTAAGTCTAGTATTTTTGAATCAATATACAATTGATCTTTGTTATTACTAGCAATTAATCTTTTATTAGAATAATTAATAAAAGTGAAGCCTTCAGGTAGTTTTTCTTTTAAAATACCCTCTTTAGTAATTACTAAGTTGTTATCAAGTGTAGCCCCATCTCTATTAAAAGCAATAATATTTGCACTTAAAGATTGCGTATCTACGTTTAACGACAAAGAGTCTTCTGGTTCAAAATATTGTTTTGAAGAGCAGCCTTGGAACAATAGTACAAATGTACAAAAATATAAAACTTTTTTTATCATGATTTTACTTTGTAATCAAATAGTGATTAAGCAAACTTGCTAATTCATTCACTTTTGAATCTGATTTTATTAATTTTAGTGTTGTTTTCGCTTCTTTATATTTCCCATCTTGAGCTAAAAATAAAGCTCTGTTAAAAATTGCAAATTCTTTTAACAAAAAGTCTTTTTGCATAGACACTGAATTTAGTGCAGCAATGTTTTTTGTTTCTAAGGCTTTTTGATAAATAGAAAGTTCTTTTAAAAACTTCACATTCGTATCAACAATCTTACCTTCTTTATTTCCTTGTATATACAAAGCCAAATCGTATAGCGTTTTATTATTATTTTCTAAAACTACTAATGCATCTTTATCATTTGGGTTTTCTAAAATGGTATTAAATGCTATGTTTGCTTCTATTTTACTTTGTTCATTGTTATATGAGTTGACATTGTATGCAACAACTGCAACAATAACTACAACAACTGCTGCAATAATTATTGTTTTGTATTTTTTGAAAAAGTTTTCACTTCTTACAAAACCTTCTAAGAATTTTTCTTCACTTGAAATTTCATTTTTAACGAAATCAATATTATCTTTTAGCGCCATTATTTACCTTTTGAAAAATTAATACATATACTACAAAAAAAAGCATAAAACCTTACTTTTATAAAACATTCAATATAATACCAAATATTAAGAAAAACTGAAATCAAAATAATTATGACCAAAGGTAGACAATGAGAAAAATACTAATATCGTTTATGCTAATGAATTCTTTCTTTATTTCGCTTCATGCAGTTGAACATAAAGATCCAGAAGCAAAACCCTCACGTTTTGAGTCTTTATCGAAGTTAACGCAAGTTATTGGCACAGTTGAGAAGTATTATGTGGATGATTTACAATTAGAAGAAATTGTGAACAAAGCACTTAAAGGTTTGATGCAAGAATTAGATGCTCATTCTACTTATATGGACAAAAAATATTTCAAAGAAATGAAAATAAAAACTTCTGGAGAATTTGGAGGTTTAGGTATTACAGTTGGAATGAGAGATGGAGCTTTAACGGTTATATCTCCTATTGATGATACCCCTGCTGATAGGGCCGGAATTAAAGCAAGCGATATTATTTTAAAAATTGATGATAAATCTACTTTAAACATTACTCTTGATGAAGCCGTTGGTTTTATGAGAGGAAAACCTAAAACGGCTATTGTTTTAACGGTTGTAAGAAAAGGTCAAAACAAACCTATTAAAATCAAAATCATAAGAGACATTATAAAAATTCAAAGTGTTTATGTAAAAACCATTGGAGATGATATTTTATATTTACGAGTGAGTTCTTTTGATAGAAAAGTAGTAAAAGGTTTAAGTAAAGCCATTAAAGAAAATAAAAAATTCAAAGGAATTATTTTAGATTTACGAAATAATCCTGGAGGTTTGTTAAACCAAGCTATTGGAGTTACAGATCTTTTTGTTGACAAGGGTGTTATTGTTTCACAAAAAGGAAGAGATGTTAATGATGAAGAGAAGTTTACCGCTTCTTATCGAGCCACGTTAACAAAAGCTCCTTTGGTTGTACTTGTAAATATTGGAAGTGCTTCTGCTTCTGAAATTGTTGCAGGATCGCTTCAAGATCATAAACGAGCAATTATTGTAGGAGATAAAACTTTTGGAAAAGGTTCTGTTCAAGCAGTATTACCAATTACTAAAGATAAAAGTGAAGGTATTAAAATTACTATTGCTAAATATTATTTACCAAGTGGTAGAACAATACAAGCTGTAGGAGTAACGCCAGATATTATTGCTTATGCAGGTGAGTCAGTAAGTGAAAAAGAAAATGATTTTAAAATTAAAGAAGCAGATTTAAAAAAACATTTAAAAAGTGAACTTGAAAAAGTTGATGGAAAAATAAAAGAAAAAATAGAAGAAAAAGAAAACAAAACAATTATTACAAAAGAAAAATTACTTTTAGACAATCAATTAACCATAGGTGTTAATATTCTAAAAAGTTTAATTATAATGAATTAGGAGAGTAAATGAAAATTAGTGATATTGTAGAACTAGGACTTTGGCCAGAAGCAAAAAAAACTACCTCAAAAAAAGGTATTTATGAACTTGAAGATTTAGGATACAATTTATTTTATATTGGGAAAAATGCAGATCTTTATACTTGCCCAGGTAAAGATCAAAAAGTATTATTAGTAAGAAGTGACAGATGTTCTGTTTTTGATATTCCTTTAAATCTTGAAATTATCGGAAAAGGCGTTTCTCAAACAAGTATTTCAAATAATGGTGCTGCATATGCTAAAGAATCAGGAATTAGAACAGCTATTTTAGATGAAAAAATTGATGCTTCCTTAGATATTGCTCCAAGATGTCAATTAATGGAACTTTGTAAACCCTTAGAAGCTGTAATTGATGGTGAGCTTGTACAATTTGAGTTCATTTTTAGAAACTATTTAACAGGTTCATTATTTGAAGCCTGTCAAAATGGAAATGATCCTTATGGTTTGGATTTATCAAAAGATTTAAAACAATGGCATAAATTTGAGACTGCAATTTTTACTCCTACAACTAAAGGAATTAAAGACGAACCTTTAAATACAGCTAAAGTTCAAGAAGTTTTCCCAGAGATTATTTCTAGTATGGAAAAACTGTTTAAAGATTTTACTTCTTATGCGCATGACAATGGTATTGTAGTTGTGGATACAAAGTTTGAAATCTTTGTTAATCAAAAAGGTGAATGGGTTCTTGGAGATGAAGTATTAACTCCTGAGAGTTCACGTTTTATTGCTCGTGAGAATTTTGAAGCTGGAAATTATCTTTCAATGGATAAACAAATTCTTCGTGATTTTGCTAAAAAGAATTCTTGGAAAGAAAAAGCGAAGAGTTTAAAAGTGGGTGAAAAACTAGACGTAGAAGTTCCTTCTTCAATTACGCAAGGTATTTTAAGTGCTTACTCAATGATTGAGAAAAGACTAAATAAATAGTATTAAAAAACAGTTAAGACGTATCTAAAAGTGATATAAAGCTCTTTTAGATATAATCGCAAAAATATATATGAAGGTAATAAATGAAAGCAATTGTAAACATTGGATTAAAAAAAGGTGTATTAGATGACCAAGGAAAAGCAACTCACCATGCTTTAGATACTTTAGGTTTTAAAGATATTGTTAAAGATGTAAGAATTGGTAAACAAATTATTATTGAGTTAAATGCTTCAAATGAAGAAGATGCAAGAACTGAAGTTACAAAAATGTGTGAAAAACTACTCGCAAATACTGTAATTGAAGATTATTCAATAGAAATCATAGGCTAAGTGATGAACGTATCAGTATTACAATTCCCTGGAACAAACTGTGAGTACGATACACAGTATGCTTTTGAAAAACTTGGATGCAATGTAAGTATTATATGGCATAAAGAAACAACATTACCTTCAAATACTGATCTTTTAGTAATTCCTGGTGGATTTTCTTATGGAGATTATTTACGCTCTGGAGCTATTGCTAGATTTGCTACTATTATGGATGCAGTTCAAGAATATGCTTCTAAGGGTGGAAAAATTTTAGGAATTTGTAATGGTTTTCAAATTCTTTTAGAAGCTGGTTTATTACCAGGTGCTATGAAAAGAAATGATAAATTACATTTTATTTCTAAAATTGTTCCTTTAAAAGTAGTATCAAATAACAATACTTTTTTACAAAAACTTGAAGTTGGTGAAACTCTTAATATTCCAGTTGCCCACCATGATGGTAATTATTTTATTGATGAAGCTGGTTTAGAAGAGTTAATAAAAAATGATCAAATTCTTTTAAGATATTGTAATGAAGAAGCAGAAGAAATTAACTTAAATGGTTCTGTTTCAAATATTGCTGGAATTTGTAATAAAGAAAAAAACATTTTTGCATTAATGCCACATCCTGAACGTGCATTAGAAGAAATTTTAGGTTCTACCCATGGAATCAAAATGTTAGAAGGTTTTTTAAATAAGTAGCTTTTTGCTGCTTATACAAGGACAGATATGAACTATATACTCGCTCTTTTTTTATTCACGCAAATTCTTTTTTCCAGTGAACTTCAAAATAAAGAAGTCTCTGTTTTCTCTTCCCCTGCTATAAGTGAAGAGGTAGAAAATACACAAGTTATAAAAGAAACGACTTTACTTGAAATAAAAGAAAGTACTTCTTTTCAAACACCAAAAAAAGAAATAATAGATTACAGTAAAGAGGTTTTTTTACTTGATGATACTTTTTCACAAGCTAAAACGCTTTACCTCTCTTATCAAAAATTTCCAGATGTTATTTATCAAAAACAAACCTTTGCTATTGATCTTAAAGTAATAGTAGCAAGAGATAATTATGAAAAAATTGATATACGTTTTCTTGATGCATTAAATGTAAGTGTTTTAAATAAAGATTCCCTTTGGAGTGAAAAAGAAGAACAAGAATATGAAAATAAATTTTATTTTAAAGTAAGTTCTTCTGATTTTGTAATGCCTCGTATTCAAATTCTGCTTTATAATAATGGAATGCTTCAAGAAACCCAATATTTAGATGCTTTAAAACTTGAATTCACTCACTTAGCAAATGGAAATAAAAGGTTTTCAAATGTAATTGCAAAAGAATTAATAGTAAATAATTATAAAACCAAACAGTACAATAATAAAGAACTATTAACGGTATTAGACTTATCAGCCCAAGAAGGTAACCTAGAAGATTTTACTCTAGGACTTGAATACCTTGAGCAAGGTTCTACCTCTTTTGATCAAGATTATCCTTCACAAAATCTTATTTACCATGTAATTGTTCCTATTCATACAAAAAAGATTACTTTTAATTATTACAGTCTTAAAACAAACTCTTTTATAAGTATTAATTTACCTATTATCTTAGAAAACGAGTTGATTTCTACTCAAAGTGATTTAAACCCAAATAATTCAAATTTTGAGTTTTATAAAAAAATAGCAATTTCAGCTTTTTTGTTTTTCTTTCTTATTATTACTTTGTGGAAACGAAAATTGATTTATCTTATAATAACCCTTGTTTTTGTTATATTACTTATTTTATATGTAATGCCAAATAAAACAGCTATTATACAAAAAGATGTAATTATTTATATTTTGCCGACAAAAAACTCAACTGTTTTTTTTAAAACACAAAAAGAACAACTGGTAGAAATACTAAACCATAAAGCTGGTTTTTATAAGGTTTTATTTAATACGAATGATAAAAGTACTGAAATAATTGGTTGGATTAAGGAAAACAATGTTAGCAAGAATTAAAGCATTATTTATAGCAATACAATTTTCTTTGACGGTAGGAATAGTTATTGTTGCTATGTTCTGCTTTAAAAATAAAATTCACAGAATAATTAAAATATGGATGAAATTCCAAATTTTATGTTTGGGAATAAAAATTGTTGAAGTAGGAAAACTGGACGAATCTTGTGATATGATAATCATGAATCATCAAAGTATGTTAGATATTATTATTATGGAACATCTTCACTCAAGACACCTAGCTTGGGTCGGAAAAAAAGAGATTACTGATTTATTCTTTTTTGGACATATTATGAAAATGCCTGAAATGATAAGTATTGATAGAGAAAATAAATCGGGTTTAATAAAATTAATCAAGGATTCTAAAGACAGAATAGGAAAAGGTCGTCCTATTGCTATGTTTCCAGAAGGAACACGCTCAAATGGTGAACAACTTTTAACATTTAAAGCGGGATCTTCAATGGTGGCTTCTAAACTAGAACTAAGAGTCCAGCCTATTATTTTACTTAATACAAGAGCTATCTTAGATTCTCAAAACTTCAAAGTAAACGCTGGCACGGTTAAAGTCATTTATTTAAAACCTGTACAAGCAAAAAGAAAAACCACTTGGTTTGAAGATACTGAAACCTTAATGAATGAAGTTTTACAAAACGAATTAAAAAAGGCATAAAATGACGGGTTCTACTATATTAGCTGTAGGACTTGGCGGTTTTTTGGGTGCTATTGCACGCGCTTATATAGTGCATTTATCTAATAAAACATTTGCAAGTGATTTTCCTTATGGAATTTTAGGGGTAAATCTTCTTGGCTCTTTTTTAATTGGTTGTTTATTTGCACTTTTTGCTGTACAAAACTTCTCTACAGAAAGTAAATCTTTTTTGAGCACAGGGTTTTTAGGTGCTTTTACCACTTACTCTACTTTTGCAATTGAAAGTTTTTTCCTTCTTGAAACATCTTTTTTCCTAGGCCTTGCAAATGTTTTATTTAATGTATGTGGTTCTATTTTAGCAGCAGCTTCTGGATATAAGATTTTTCATTTTTTTCTAAAATAAAAGTAAAAATTGCTAGTTAAAGAAGATTTTCTTTTAGTCAATATTATTTGACTCAATATTTTTTTTAAGCATTAAGCCGATATAATACTTCAAAATAAAAATAACGCAGGAGTGTCAAATGGGAATGCCAGGTGGTGTAGAATGGATTTTAATTGCATTTGTAGTATTGTTACTTTTTGGTGGAAAGAAGATACCAGAATTAATGAAGGGTTTGGGTTCAGGAATTAAGAACTTCAAAAAAGCTGTTAAAGAAGATGATGAAACAGTTGAAGTTACTAAAAATGAAGAACTTGAAAAGAATGAAAATAAAGAAACGTCAAGTAAAAAAGACGAAACAAAAAACGCTTAGGAAAATAATTGCAAAAGTTAGTTAAAAGTTTTATTGAAAAAATTTTAAAAAGAGAAGTAGTATTAGAAAAACCTAAAGATATTTCTTTTGGACATTATGCAACACCTGTTGCTTTTTCTTTGGCAAAAGAGCTAAGAAAAAATCCTATGCAAATTGCGCAAGATTTAGCAAAAGAATTTGATGCTTGTTCAATGTTTGAAGAAGTAAGTGCTATTAAGGGTTTTATTAACTTTAGATTGTCTAAAGATTTTCTTTTTGATTTGAGCAATAAAGCTTTAAAAGAGAACTTTGATTTTGGAAAAATAAGTGAAAAAAAAGAAAAAATTCTTCTAGAATATGTTTCTGCAAATCCTACGGGACCTTTACATATTGGACATGCACGAGGTGCTATCTTAGGAGATACCCTAACACGAGTTGGTAATCATATTGGTTATGATGTAACACGTGAGTATTACGTAAATGATGCAGGTTCTCAAATGGATATGTTGGGTTTATCAATTTGTTTATGTGCAAAAGAATATCTTTATAATGAAGTTGTAGAATTCCCAGAAACATTTTATCGAGGAGAATATCTTTTTGAAATCTCTGAAAAAGTAGAAGCTAAATTTGGAAAAGATATTTTTTATGATGAAAAAAATCACAGAAAAATTGCTATTTTTGCAAAAGATTTAGTATTAGATATTATTGTAAAAGATTTAAAAGACTTAGATATTGAATTTGATTCTTTTGTTTATGAGTCTGAGTTATATTCTAAATGGGATGAAACAAAAGTTTCTTTAGAAGCTAAAGGTGCTTTATATACAAAAGATAAAAAAATCTATCTTAAATCTACTGAACATGGAGATGATTCTGATCGTGTAGTTGTACGTGACAATGGAATGCCTACTTATTTAGCAGGAGATATTATTTATCATAAAAATAAGTTTGATAGAAAATACGATACTTGTATTAATATTTGGGGTGCAGATCACCATGGATATATTAAAAGAGTGAAATCTAGTGTTGAATTTTCTGGTTATGATTCTTCTAAATTAGAGATTATTTTATCTCAGTTGGTTTCTTTATTACAAGGTGGAAAACCGTACAAAATGTCTAAACGAGCGGGAACAGTTATTTTAATGTCTGATATAACAAAAGAAATTGGGGCTGATGCACTAAGATTTATCTTTTTAACTAAAAAATCAGATACTCACTTAGAATTTGATTTGGATTCTTTGAAAAATCATGACTCTTCAAACCCAACTTTTTATATTAACTATGCTCATGCTAGAATTAATCAGTTGTTTAAAAAAGCAAATAAAACGCCTAGTGATGTGAAAGATGTTGAATTTACAAATATCAACCAAGATGCGCTTAATTTATTATATGAGGCACTTTTATTACCTGCTATTTTAGAAGAGGGATTTATTAAAAGAGATATGCAAAAGATTACTGACTATTTACATGGTTTGGCTGCTTCTGTACATAAATTTTATAATGAACACAGAATTATTGACAGTAAAGAACAAGATGAATATTTAAAAATGTTATCTATGGTGGCTTTAAGTATTAAACTGGGGCTTCATTTATTAGGTATTAAAGCAAAGGATGTAATGTAATGAAATGGTTTTTAATTCTAGTAGCTGTAGGCGTTGGATACGCAATTTTGACAGATAATATGGGTGGAGCTAAAAACGCCACCTCTAATTATTCTAAGGTTTTATTAAACCCAAGTAGTAAATAAAAGGCTAGCCTTTTATTTATACTTCTTTATCATTCAGTTGTGATAAAAATTCTTCAAGAGTGTATTTTTTTCTGTACTTTTCACTCATTAAATGAATAAGAACATCTCCCAAATCAACAACAGTCCAATCATCATCTTCATCAACTCTTACAAAATCTTCAGTATCAGATTTTACATCTGTTTTTAAGTAATTCAATAATGAGTAGGCATGTTTATTATTTAATGTAGTTGCAATAACCACATAATCAACAATATAGTTTTTTGATCTTAAATCAATAACTTCAATATCTTCTGCTTTTTTTTCGTTTAATACGTTTACTATTTGATCACATCTATTCAATGCTTAAGCCTTTTTTTTGCCAAATTTTTTTGACTTTTTTTCTTATTTTTTTAGGAATATATTTAAGATTTAAAAAACCTCTAATGTCACTTGAGCTAATGTCAATGTCCACTTTTAGTTTTTTAACATCATCATCTTTTTTTGTTTCATAAGTATTTCTACTTGCAACAACTAGGGTGCAAAGTTCTTTGATTTTTTCATGATCTTTCCATTTACCAAAAGAATTATAATTATCAGCGCCAATAATCAAATAGATTTGGCAGCTTTTGTATTTATGTTTTAAATACTTAATTGTTTCTAATGAATAAACAGGCCGATTTTGATTAATTTCATAATCACTTATTAAAACCTTCTTTTTTTTAGAAAAGATGGTTTTTAGTAAGTCCAATCTAGAATATGCATCCAAAAATGATGTGTTTTTTAAAGGATTTAAAAAAGTTGGTACAACAATCAATAAATCAAGATCTAATTTTTTGAGCGCTTTTTTAACGATTTTTTTATGCCCTATATGAGGAGGGTCAAAACTACCGCCAAAAATACCAATTTTCACTTATCTAATCCTTCTTTTAAATTATTTTTTGCAAAAACTAAGAAAGAATTTTTCTTTTTTTAGCTTAGGAAATATATAATTTAAACTTACAATATTACTTAACGTTTATTATAGCAACTTTTGGATAAAATATCTCAAAATTATACAGTGCTTATTGATAATATTGCATTAAATAAAGGGACATGATGGCTATTAAAGTCGCAATTAACGGTTTTGGAAGAATAGGTAGATGTGTTGCTAGAATAATAGCAAAACGAAATGATATTGAGTTAGTTGCTATAAACGACACAGCAGAGCTGTCTATGTTAGAATATATTACAAAATATGATACAGTTCATGGAACATTTGATGGTGATGTTAAAGTAGAAAATGGGTATTTAAAAATGGGAAATGTAAATGCAAAATTATATTCAACCAGAAATGCCAAAGAACTGTCTTTTGCTAAAGATTGTGGAGCCGAAGTTATTTTAGAATGTACAGGTGCTTATTTAACACAAGAAGCATGTCAAGTTCATATAGATAATGGAGCTTCTAAAGTAGTTATGTCTGCACCTGCAAAAGATGATACACCTACTTTTGTTATTGGAGTAAATGAGCATGAGTATAAGGGGCAAAACATTGTTTCTAATGCTTCTTGTACAACCAATTGTCTTGGACCTGTTGCTAAAATTATTGATGATGCTTTTGGGATTGAGAAAGCGTTAATGACAACTATTCATTCTTATACAAATGATCAAAATATTTTAGATGTAAAACATTCAAAAGATAAAAGAAGAGCTAGAGCAGGGGCTCAAAATATGATTCCTACCTCTACAGGAGCTGCAAAAGCTATGAAATTAATTATGCCTCATTTAGATGGTAAAATTCATGGACAAAGCGTAAGAGTACCAACACCTAATGTTTCTATGGTAGATGTAAACTTTGTGGTTTCTAAAAAAACAACAAAAGAAGAAATTAATGCGTTATTTGAATCAAAAGTAAAAGACTTACCTGGAATTGTAGCTGTTGACAATGATATGATGGTTTCTAGTGATTTAATAGGAAATACAAATTCTACTATTATTGCTTCTGATTTAACACAAGTAATTGGTGATGACATGATTAAAATAATGGCGTGGTATGACAATGAGTGGGGTTATTCTTCAAGACTTATTGACATGGCTATGTTTGTAGCTAAAAAATAGGTTTAGTATGAAATTACAAGAAATTAAAAGCTTAGATATAGCAGGAAAAAAGATATTTATTAGATGTGATTTTAATGTTCCTATGGATGAATATTTTAATATTACAGATGACAGGCGAATTAAATCGGCATTAAATACAATTCGATATTGTATTGACAATGATTGTGCTGTTATTTTGGCTTCACATTTTGGAAGACCAAAAGATAAATATGATGAAAGATATTCTTTAAAACCTATTGCTAAACGTTTGCATACACTTTTAAAACAAGAAATCAAAATGGCAAAAAATGTTATTCAGCCTGATACTTTGGAAATTGCAAAAAACCTACAAGCAGGTGAAATATTATTACTTGAAAATGTACGTTACAATCCGGGTGAAATAAGTAATGATGAAGAATTCGCAAGCACATTAGCTTCAATGGCAGATGTTTATATCAATGATGCTTTTGGTGTATCTCACAGAGCTCATGCTTCTGTAGAAGCTATTACAAAATACTTTGATAAAGAACATAAAGCGGCTGGATTTTTACTTGCAAAAGAAATTAAATTTTTTCACCATATTGTAAATGAACCAAAACGTCCTTTTGTATCTATTGTTGGAGGTTCTAAAATATCTGGAAAATTAGAAGCTTTACATAACTTAATTACCAAAGTAGATAAGATTATTATTGGTGGAGGAATGGCTTTTACTTTTCTTAAAGCTCAAGGACACGAAATTGGTAAATCTTTAGTAGAAGATGATCTAATTCCAGATGCTTTAAGAATTATGGAAAAAGCAAAAGAATTAGGTGTTAAATTTTATTTACCAGTAGATGTTGTAGTTGCGGAAGCTTTTGATGCAGAAGCTATTGCAAAAGTAACAACTATACAAGAAATTCCTAAAAAATGGATGGCTCTAGATGTAGGACCTGCAACTGCTTCTTTATTTAATTTAGCTATTCAAGATGCAAATACTATTTTATGGAATGGTCCAATGGGTGTTTATGAAATGGACAAGTTTATGAAAGGATCTATGAAACTTTCGCATGCTGTTGCTTCTTCTTTTGCAACAACAGTTGTTGGAGGTGGTGATACTGCTGACTTAGTAAGAATTACAGGCGATGAAGATGAAATGACTTTTATATCAACAGGTGGGGGAGCTTCTTTAGAATTAATAGAAGGTAAAATACTGCCTGGTGTAAAAGCATTAGTAATAGGAGAATAAATGATAATAGCGGCAAATTTTAAAACAAATCATACAAGAAAATCTACAAAAGAATTTGTATCTTTTGTAAATGATTATTTAGAAGATAATAGTTCAAGTGAAGTGTATATCTTCCCATCAGCTACATCTTTAGATACATTTGATAAAAAAGACAATTTACACATAGGTGTTCAAAATGCTTATACAACAAAAGCAGGATCATATACTGGTGAAATTGGAACCATTCACTTGGATGAGTTTAATATCAAAACAATTTTAATAGGTCATAGCGAACGAAGACATGTACTTGGTGAGTCTCAAAGTTTGATTGTAGAAAAATATAAATACTATATGGAATTGGGATATACTATTATTTATTGTATTGGAGAGCCTTTAGAAGTAAAAGAAGAAGGACTTGATAAAACATTAGAATATGTTTATTCTCAGTTAGAAGGCATTGATACTTCTTATGAAAATCTAATCTTAGCGTATGAACCTGTTTGGGCAATTGGAACGGGAGTTACTGCTACTATTAGTGATATTACAAATGTTCATGATGCTATTAAAAAGAATATTAAAAAACCTCTTTTATATGGTGGTTCTGTTAAAGTATCAAATGCAAAAGAAATTTGTTCTTTAGCTAATGTAGATGGTGCATTAATAGGTACGGCTTCTTGGATAAAAGAAGATTTTACAAAAATTATAGAATTAACAAAATAAAGGATCAACGATGTTTATGAAGGGCAAAAAAGGAGTAATCTTAGGGGTTGCTAATAATAAATCTATTGCGTATGGAATAGCAAAAGCATGTGCAGATCAAGGCGCAGAAATTGCTTTTACTTATGTAAATGATGCAATTAAAAAACGTGTTGAGCCAATAGCTGCTGAATTTGGAAGCCAAGATTATGTTTATCCATGTGATGTATCTAATCCAGATGAAATAAAAGCGTTAAAAGTTTCTTTAGAAAAAGACTTTGGAAAAATTGATTTTATTGTACATTCAATTGCTTTTGCTCCAAAAGATGGTTTAACAGGGAGATTTTATGATATTCCTAAAGCTTCTTTTGATATTGCAATGGATGTATCTGTTTATTCTTTAATAGAAGTAGTACGAGAGTTAAAACCAATTATGAGTGATTCTTGTTCCGTATTAACGCTTACTTATTATGGAGGAGTTAAATATATTCCTAATTATAATTTAATGGGAATAGCTAAAGCTGCTTTAGAAATGACTACAAAATATTTAGCAGAAGACTTAGGAAAAGATGGTATTAGAGTAAATGCTATTTCAGCAGGTCCTATTAAAACCCTAGCTGCTGCTGGAATTGGTGAATTTAGATTCATGCTTAAGTGGAATGAAGCGCATGCACCCTTGAAGAAAAATGTAACAACTACTGAGGTTGGGAATTCTGGTATGTATTTATTATCTGATTTAAGCTCAGCTGTTACAGGTGAAATTCATTATGTGGATTGTGGTTACAATATTATGGGTATGCCAGCAACTAGATTTGATGAGAATGGGAAGCAAAGAATAGCATGGAACGGCACAGATAAATAGCCACAAAGCGTAAGCTTTTTACCAATACCTTCGTTGTCTTAAAAATCTAGACAGTCACGTACGAAAGTACGCTCCTGCCTAGATTTTTACTCCGCCTTGGTCTTGAAAAAAACCTCACACTTTGAGACTATTTATAAGCATAAGAAAAAGTTTTAATTTTGGATTTAATGAATTTAAAATAAAGATTTTAAAAGTATAGGATAGTTATGAGTATAGATTTCAAAGAATTAAGTAAAAAATATGCAACGCCATATTATGTGTATGATTTTGACCATATTACTGGGCAATACAATGAATTAAAAGCGGCCTTTAAAGCAAGAAAATCAATAATTGCTTATGCTGTAAAAGCGAACTCAAATTTATCTGTTATAAAACATTTAAATACTTTGGGAGCTGGAGCTGATTGTGTTTCTATTGGAGAAGTTAATAGAGCATTAAAAGCAGGTGTAAAACCTTATAAAATCATTTTTTCAGGGGTTGGTAAAATTGATTCTGAAATCAAAGAAGCACTTGTATTAGATATATTAATGATTAATGTAGAAAGTGAAGCGGAACTAATTCGTATTGAAGAAATAGCAGCTTCAATGGATAAGATTTGTAGAATTTCTGTTCGTGTTAATCCCAATATTGATCCTAAAACCCATCCTTATATCTCAACAGGTTTACATGAAAATAAATTTGGTGTAGATATAGATACTGCAAAACGTATGTATATTCGTTGTAAAAACTCAAAGAGTTTAACTGCTGTTGGAATTCACTGTCATATTGGTTCTCAATTAACACAATTAGAACCTTTAACTGAATCTATTAATATAGTGGCAGATTTAGTAAGAAATCTAAAAGCAATTAATATGGAAATCTTATTTTTTGATGTAGGTGGAGGATTAGGAATTGTTTATGATGATGAAAAACTAATTTCTACAGAAGAATATGGTCAAATGATAATGAAAGCACTTTTTGGTTTAGATATTACAGTAATAATGGAACCAGGAAGATTTTTAGTTGGAAACTGTGGTACTTTTGTTACTAAAGTTTTGTATGAAAAAGTTAATGGTAATAAACGTTTTGTTATTGTTGATGGAGCTATGAATGATTTAATCAGACCTGCTTTATATGGGGCTGAACATAAAATCACTGTATTAAATGACAATACGAACATAAGCGATTGTAATTTAGTAGGTCCTATTTGTGAAAGTGGAGACTTTTTTGCTAAAAATATTGATTTACCACAAACTTCTCATGATGATTTAGTACTCTTACACAGTGCAGGAGCGTATTGTTTTACAATGAGTTCTAATTACAATACCAGAAGTAGAGTTGCTGAAATCGCATATGAAGATGGGAAAGAGCGATTAATAAGAAAAAGAGAAACTTTTAATGATTTGATTGCTTTAGAAGAAGAATTTATTAACTAATAGTATTTAAGGAATATTTATGGATGAATCAGGACTAATAATTTTAAGAGACAAACTGGACTCAATAGATAATCAATTATTAATATTACTTAATGAAAGAATGCAAATTGTAAAAGATGTGGGTACCTTAAAAGCAAAAAGTGGTGGCTCAATTTACCGCCCTGAACGTGAAAAAGCAATTATAGACAGGTTGGATAAATTAAATGATGGTTTATTAAACAGAGCTGCCATAGAAGCATTGTTTTTAGAAGTATTTGCAATTTCTAGGAATCTAGAATTACCAGAAAACGTTGCATATTTAGGGCCTGCAGGCTCTTTTACTCATCAAGCGGCGGAAGCCAGGTTTGGAGCTATGAGTTCTTATATTTCTATTTCTTCTATTAAGGGTGTTTTCAGAGAAGTAAGCACCAAAAAAGCAAAATTTGGAGTAATTCCTATTGAGAATTCTTCTAATGGAATAGTATCAGATACTATTTCTTCTTTAAATAAATACGATTTAAAAATCATTGCAGAAGTAGTTTTAGATATTCACCATACGCTTGCAACTACTTGTGATAAAGTAAGTGATATTAAAAAAATCTATTCAAAAGACATTGCTTTTGATCAATGTGCACGTTTTTTAGAAAACTTTGGATTGGATGAAGTTGAGCATATACCTATTGAATCAACTACTAAAGCTGCAAAACTTGCTCTTACTGAAGCAAATAGTGCAGCAATTTGTTCTCATGTGGGTGCAAAAATGTACAATTTACCAATATTATTTGAAAATATTGAAGATAAAGACAATAATAAAACACGATTTTTTATTGTAAGTGATTTTGAAAATGCAAGTTCTGGAAATGATAAAACAAGCGTTTTAGCAAAACTACCACATACTCCTGGGGCATTGGTAGGTTTTTTAACTGATTTTGATGCAGCAGGAATTAATATTACCAAAATAAAATCGCATATTGTTGATGGGCAATCAATCTTTTTTCTTGATTTTAATGGGCATAAAGACGATGAAAATGTAAGCGGTATTTTTAAAAAACATGGAGAGCATATAAAATTATTAGGCTCATATGTAAAAGAAATTGACGATATTTAAAAGGGAAATATAAATGAATTTTAATAAAGTTTTAGATGAATGTAAAATATATGAAGCAGGTAAACCAATTGAATTGGTAGTTCGTGAATATGGAATTGATTTAAAAGATATTATCAAATTGGCTTCTAATGAAAATCCTTATGGTACTTCACCAAAAGTAGTAAAAAAAGTACAAGAACATGCAAAAAATATGTTTATGTATCCAGATGATTCTATGTATGAATTAAAAGAAGGATTAGCAAGTAAATTTAATGTACAAAGTTCAAATATTATTATTGGAGCAGGAAGTGATCAAATTTTGGACTTTTGTGTAAAAGCAAAATGTGATAAAAATTCTTCTGTTCTAATGAGCCGAGTTACTTTTGCTATGTATGGAATTTATGCAAAACAAACGGGTTGTAAAATCATACAAACAAAAGACGATGAACATAACCTAGATCAATTTTTAGCTTTATATAAAGAACATAAACCTTCTTTGATTTTTTTGTGTTTACCTAATAATCCCTTAGGTGAGTGTTTGGATAAAGATGATGTATATACTTTTTTAGATGAAATTTCTTCAGATACTTTAGTTGTAATTGATGGAGCTTATCAAGAATTCGCAACATTCAAAGACAGTAAAAAGGAAATAAAAGCTCAAGATTTAATTTCTAAATATCCTAATTGTATTTATTTAGGAACCTTTTCAAAAGCGTATTCTTTGGGTGGAATGAGAACGGGTTATGGTATTGCTCAAAAAGAAATCATTCAAGCTTTATTAAAACTACGTCCTCCTTTTAATATTACGACTTTGTCTTTACTTGCTTGTATTGAAGCGTTAAAAGACGAAGAGTTTGTAAATGAATGCATAGCTAAAAATTTTATTGAAATGAAAAAATATGAAGAATATGCCAAAGAAAAAGGTTTTTCTTATATTGAATCGTATACTAATTTCATCACTTTTAAATTCGAAAATAAATATATTTCATCAGATGTAGCGCAAGCTTTACTGCAAAGAGGTATAATAATTAGAGATTTAAGTGCTTATGGATTAAATGCTATTCGAATTACTATTGGTACCACTTCTCAAAATGAAAAAGTTCTTAAAATACTCACAGAAGTATTAGAAGAAACAAAATCAGTATAAAGACAGTTTATGGACATTAGAAATAAAGAGCTTGAAGAGCTAAAAACAGTTTGTCAAGATATCAGAGACAGAATTATTGATGTTGTATCAAGAAAAGGTGGACATTTTTCATCAACTTTAGGTGCTGTTGAATTAACAGTTGCTATGCATAAAGTATTCGATGTAAAAAAAGATCCTTTTATTTATGATGTATCTCATCAGTGTTATGCCCATAAACTAATCAATGACAGATGGGATGAATTTGAGAGCATAAGGCAATATGGTGGACTTTCTGGATTTACAAAACCAAAAGAACATAAAAGTGATTATTTTGTAGCAGGACATAGCTCTACTTCTATTTCTTTAGCAGTGGGTGCTGCTAAAGCCTTTAAATTAAAAAAAGTGGATAATATCCCTGTTGTAATGATAGGCGATGGGTCCATGACAGCTGGAATGGTTTATGAAGCCTTAAATGAGTTAGGTGATATTAAACTTCCTGTTGTTATTATTTTAAATGACAATGAAATGTCAATTGCTAAACCTATTGGTGCAATTTCAAAACATTTATCAAAATTATTGGCTGGAAAATACTATCAGAGTTTTAAAGGTAAGGTAGATACGTTTATTAAAAATAATATGCCAGAAGGAACTTCTTATATTGCTAAAAGAATGGAAGCTTCTTTAAAACTAATAACACCTGGTATTTTATTTGAAGAAATGGGAATTGATTATATTGGTCCCATTGATGGGCATGATTTAGCAGAGATTATTGATACGCTAGAACTTGCAAAAGCATTGGGTAAACCTGTTATTGTTCATGCACGAACAGTAAAAGGAAAAGGATACAAAATATCTGAAGGCCAATTAGAAAAATGGCACGGAGTAGGTCCTTTTGATAAAACAACAGGTGAGTTTGTTAAAAAACCAGCACCAAAAAGTGCAACTGCTATTTTTGCAGATGCTTTATGTGATTTAGCTTCTAAACATGGAAATGTAGTTGGAGTAACCGCTGCAATGCCAGGCGGTACTGGAATTTCAAAACTTATGGATAAGTTTCCCGAGCGTTTCTGGGATGTATCAATTGCTGAGCAACATGCCGTTACATCTATGGCAGCAATGGCTAAAGAGGGTTTTAAACCTTTTATTACGATTTATTCTACTTTTTTACAAAGAGGTTTTGATCAAATTATTCATGATGTATGTTTAATGGCTTTACCTGTTGTTTTTGCAATTGATAGAGCTGGAACGGTTGGAGCTGATGGAGAAACCCATCAAGGGGCTTTTGATATCTCTTATTTAAGATATTTACCCAATATGATAATAATGGCACCAAGAGATGAAAAAACATTAATTGATGCTGTTCATTTTTCTTATACACTTGATAAACCCTGTGCACTAAGATACCCAAGAGGAAGTTTTGAAAACCTTGAATATCCCAATGACCCTTATATTTTAGGTCAAGCACAATTATTAAAAGACGGAACAAGTAAAAAACTTTTTATTGGATATGGAGCAGGTGTTAGAAGAGCGTGTGAAACTGAAAAACTACATGAAGAAGATATTGCAATAGTAGATTTACGTTTTGTAAAACCACTGGATACAGAAATGTTAAAAAACCTAGCATTAAAATACAATGATTGGTATGTGTTTTCTGATTCTCAAAAACAAGGTGGGGTTGCTTCAGCTATTTTAGAATTTTTAAATGAAGATAATGTTCAAGCAAAAGTTACCTCTTTTGAGTATGAAGACTATTTTATTGAACATGGGAATACGCCTGATGTAGAAGAAGGTTTAGGTTTACTTCCCCACCAGCTGGTAAAAAAGATAAAATAAATCTTTTTTATTGTAGTTTTGAATATTTATTTTAAATTTTAAACTACTCTTTCCTAACAATAATTTTTTTAGTTTTCAATATGAAAAGTAGACATAATTATTTTCCAAGTATCCTCTTTTTTGATTAGATTATAAGACTGTTTCCATTCTTTGATTACTACATTATTTTTGCCCATCATTTGCCAAGTAAACGTAACCAACATACTTTTTATTCCTAAGTTAATAACTTCATAATCTTTTGTAGAAAATTTAACATAACCATCTTTTTTCCATTTACTTAAAACAGAGGTGAAAAAAACTTTAGCATCATTGTTAGTATTCATAATGATGCTTTTACCATCTCCTCGTACAGAAATAAAAGGTTCATTAAAAAAAGAAGAAAACTTTTCCATATCCCAAGAATCAAAAGTACTTCCATATTGTGAAAAAAATTGTTTTGCTTGTTCTTTCAAAAATATCCTTTTAAAAAATAATTATTTGTTCTCTATGATAAAATAATCTGCTTTAAAGTGTTGTTAGACTCTTTTTATTAATGCGAATTAAATATAAAGAGTTAAGAACAAGGGTTAATAAAATAATTCCTCCACCAATAAAAGTATTAGTAGCAGGAACTTCATTTAAAAACATCCAAACCCAAATAGGTGCCATTATGGTCTCCACTATCATTAATAAACTTATTTCAGAAGCAGGTAATGTTTTTGTTCCAACGGCAATTAAAAGCCTAGAAGCAGGAGCAATTAATAAACCTGCAAGGATTAATATATACAAATTATCTGTATTTATTTCTAAACTTTGAGCAAAAACTAAAGCAATAAAAAAAGTAAAAAATCCAGAACTTGAGGTTACTGCAAGTCTGTTTACTTTTTTATATCTTGATAAAAATACAAAAGCCAAAGAAAAAAAGTTGGCACATAAAAATGCGTAAAAATTTCCAATCATTGTACTTTCTTGATTTTGAGAATAAAATATTACAAAAAGACCAAGGAAAATAAAAAAGGAAGAAATATAAATATTTTTAGTACTTTTTTCTTTGTAAAATACATAAGCATATATAGAAGAAAACAAAGGCGAGGCACTTAATATCATAACAGTATTTGCAACAGAGGTATTTTTAATAGCAGATATGAAAAAGATATTGGACAGACCAAAAAAAGCACCACAAAGTAAAATAATTAAAAAGCCGCTGGTATAAGCACTTAGAAAATTTTTCTTTTCTTTTTTAAATAATAAAAGATTCATAGAAAAAAACATGAAAATTCCTATATAAAAAGAATAACTTAAAGAAGAAATAGATGTTAATTTAATTAACAAAGATTCAAAACTCATTATAAATATACCAAGTGCTGTAAGTAAAATAGCTCTTAAATGATTATTTGACATGGTATTAACTCTCCAAAAAAGGAAGAAGTTTTTCAATGCATAACCCCATGGCACAGGATTCATAACCCTTAACTTCTTTTATATAAGGTTTACAAAAACCTTCAACCATTATAGCTCCAGCTTTTCCAAAACACTCTCCTGAGCTTATATATTCATCCATATCTTTTTTATCAAAAGTAGAAAAAGTATAAGTAGTAATAGAAATATCAATAATTTCTATATCTTCTGATTTGTAAATCATACAAGTAATTACAGACGTTTTATTTCCACTTTGAAGTTCTAACATACGTCTTGCATCTGTTTCATCTTTTGCTTTTCTTAATAACTCCCCATTAGCTGTTACAACTGAATCGGCAACTAAAAGGGGCATATCATTAACACCATATTTAGCGTACAATTCTTTGTATTTTCCTAGTGTTGCTTGGTAAACAAAACTTTTTGGATCTTTAGTTTTAATAGAATCTTCATCAAAACTTCCACCGTTTTGAACAAAATTGATATCAAAACTGTTTAATATATTTGCACGTGTTATTGAGTTTGAACCAAGTCTTAACAAAATCTACCTTTTTTATTTGAATTATACTCTATTTATATATAATACACTTAAAAATTATTCAAGGATTTTTATGAATATTGTTGTTATTGGAGTAGGTGGTATTGGGAGTTTTTATGGGCTTTTATTGCAAGAGCAAAAACATCAGGTACAGTTTGTATCAAGAGGCCAAACTCTAGAATATTTACAAAATAATACACTCATATTAAATCATCCTAAATTTAGGATTGAAAAAAATATAAATGTTTGTTCAATGCAAGAGCTAATAAAAAAAGACTTTTCAAACATTGATGTTATTTTTCTTACAACAAAATCTATGTCAACAGAAAAAATTTCTTTAGAATTGTCTTCTTGGTTTAAAGACTCAGTAAAAATTCCTTATATTGTATCTTTACAAAATGGGGTTGAAAATGAGAATATACTTAGTACAAATATAAAAAAAGAGTTTATTATTGGTGGGTTAACACGTTTGATTGCCGCTCATATAGTAAAGCCTGGATTAGTAGAATCCCAAGGCGAAGTGGAGACTATTTTAGGTGCATTAGTACCTAATAAGGAAAATCAAATTTTTCTAAATAACTTAAAAAAAATATTAGATGAAACGCCAACTCAAACAATACTTTCAAAGAATATAATAAAAGAGTTGTGGCTTAAACTAATTATTAATAATGGAGTAAGTGCTTCTTGTGCACTCTTAGAAGAGAAATCGGGTGTTTTAATAAACAACCAAAAAACCTCTAAACTTGTATATGGATTAATGCAAGAAGCAGGAATTGCATCTAAAGCATTAAATTTAGGAATAACACAAAAAGAGGTTGATGAAATGTTTGAATTAATGAAAAAATTCGATTCAATTAAACCCTCCATGTGGATAGATAAAAACAATAATAAAGATTTAGAATTAGAAGAAATTTGTGGAAGTGTGATTAAATACTGTGAAGTACAAGGCCTTGATGCCCCTTATACAAGAAGTATTTCTACTGTTTTAGAATTTTTATACAATAAAACAAGACAGAAATAATTCAAAATATATAAATCTGAAATACAAAACTTTATTTTTAAACAGTAAAAATAAAGTTTGTAATAATTAAATAAATATGCTTTAGAATTTGTAAGTCATAGCTATATTATAGGTTCTTCCTTGTAAAAAAGTGCTTCGTACAATAGTTGGATCAATTTCTGGGGTTTTATCAAAAACATTGTTTACGGCAAAACTTAAATTAAAATCTTTGTATTGGCTTGAGATTCTACTGTCTACAAGCAAATAAGAGTCAGAGACAATAGTATCTTCTTTTTTTAAAGGATCAAAAGAATCTGTAATATAGTGTTTGATATTACCAATGTATTTTATTCCAGAAGCAAGGGTTATATTTCCAAGTGCTGTATTTTTCAAGGTGTAATCTGCCCATAAAGAAAGACTTAAATCTGGAATTCTCTCCATATCTCTGCCTTCATGTTCTGCATTAGTAGTATCTCTTTGTTTTGCAGATATTTTAGATAATGAAAAAATAATATTGGTATTTTTACTGGTTTGAAAAGATAAGTCTATTTCTATTCCTTTTATATCTGAGCTTGAATCTTGTATTTGAAAACTTTCACTTGTACTGTTTGTAGGATCAGAGCTTAGAATATTTTCTTCTTTGATATTATAAAAAGAGAAAGAGAGTAAAGCATCAATATTTTTAGGTTTATATTTAGCCCCTATTTCTATTTGTTTTCCAAGTGAAGGCACATATTGTTTTTTCTGTTTATTCGTCCCTGGGTTGGTTACAAAAGATGTAGAGTAGGAAATATAAGGGCTAAACCCATTATCAAAAGCATATGCTAATCCAATCCTACCTGAAAGATTTGTATCTTTTTGTTTTTGTTTTGTATCATTAAAAGTATCATCGTTTATTTGCTTGATTTTGTCATATCTTAGTGCTGTGGATAAAATGATTCTGTCATTAATAATGGCTTGATTTTGTGCATAGAAAGCTAATTTATTAATACTTTCTGTCTCTTTTTTATCTATTTGAGAATTTTTTGCAATGTTTTGAGTGCTGTAAGGATTAAACAAATCAACTAAAAATAAGATATCCTCATAACCTTCCAGTTCAAGTTTTTGATGATGATAATCTATTCCAATCATAGATTGATTCGTTATATCTTTTGTTTGCCAAGAATATTGAATATTATTGTCAAAAGAAATACTGTCTAAAGAACTAAGCTCTTTATCTTTTGTCATTCTAATGGTACTTAAATTTGCAGTTCCAATCATGGTAGGTAAATAATTGTTATCAAGTCTGGATTGAATATATTCACCTTTGTTTTTTTCTATTCTAAGATTAGAATTAATGCTTAAAGAATCATTGATTTTATGCTTTAATAAAGTAGTAATACTTTGAGTACTTCTTTTTAATTTATCATCTTTTGCATCTCCTAAGTACATACGGCTAGAAAGATTTGCATTGTTTAATGAGTCCGCACTTGTTTGTACATGGGAATAATGTTTTAATATATTTTTGTGGAATACTAATTCTCCTGTATTTCCTGATAAATAGGAAGCGGCTAACATATTATTCTTTGAAAAAGAAGTTAAAACATCTAACGTCGTATTATCATTAATATAAAAAGTAAAAGCAGGGTTTATAAAATAGTTTGTATTTTCTACAAAATCAACTTCTCCTTTGGATTTTTTGTATTTTCCGGTGAGTCTAAAGAGAATATTTTTATTAAGAGATGTGTTTAAATCTGCAAAAATAGATTTTGAATTAAATGAGCCGTTTGCTATTCCCACTTCATTTTTATCCTCAAGGTTTGGTTTTTTACTTTGCATATTTAATAAACCACCAGGTGAACTTGCTCCATACAATACAGAAGAAGGTCCTTTTAAAACTTCAACTTTTTGCAAAGAATAAATATCTGTTATTCTTCCAAAATATCCCAAAAAAGGTACTTGTAAAGCATCTAAAAAAGTAGAAGAGGCCAACATCCCTGAGGCTCTTATTGTATCTGTGTTTCTCCTTATATCTCCATTTTCACCGTACTCTTGTGAAATTCCAGAGGTATAAGATACTGCATTATTAATGGTTTGAGCATTTCTACTTCTCATTAAATCACTGGTAATAACGGCTACACTTTGTGGTATTTTGTTTATATCCATGTTCATTTTAGAACCTGTAGAACTTTTCCTTGCAATATAGCCTTTTATGTTTTCATAGGCATTTTCTTCATAAGACAAGACTTCATGAGTAATGTCTGCTTTTGAACTAGTAGGGAGTAGTTTTTTTCTAATAACTATTGTATTGTCTTTAATTATTGCTTCTAAACCACTGTTTTTTAATAAGAGATCTAAAGCATTTTTTAAACCTTCTACTTTGGTGATTTTTTTGCTTACTTTGTTTTCTAAAATACTGCTATCTACTAAATAAGGTATTTTAGCAATTTTAGAGATTTCTTGAATAGCTTCTTTTAAAGAAGAGGTATTTGTAGTATATGATTGCGCGCTTAAGGTATTTGCATACAGTAATAAAGCAAGACCAGGAGCAATCACAGAGCTTTTAAATAGATTCATTTATATCCTTGTAATGATTATGAGAATTGTTCTCTTAGAAAGGAAGACGTGAAAGTAAAAAAAAACAGACAAAAAAATCTATTTATTTTGAAATTTGTTTTTTATGTAGACAATATTTTTATTTTTTCTTATATGTATGGGGTGAATTAAAGGAAGGGTTGTTAATAAATTATCAAAACCATTAACATCAAATTCTCCAGAAATCAAATAAGATTCGAGTAAAGTGTTTTCAAAATTAATTTTAATATCCAAATATTTTGCAAATTCATTCATAACTTCTTTTAAAGGAGTTTGCTCAAATATTAATTTTCCTTGTTCCCATAAAGCGATGGTATTGACATCTAGATGGGTAAGTTTAAGTACATCTCCTTGTTTATTTAAGGATATTTTTTCTCCTTTTTTTAAAAGAGCTAAAATTTTTCCTTCTTTATTAATATTGTAAATTTTAGCGATTTTTACTTTTCCTTCTTTTACTTTTATATTCACAAAACCATTAATATTGCTAACTTCAAATGTTGTTCCAAGGACTTCAATACTAGTATGATTTGTTTTTATAATAAAAGGGCGACTTTTATTAGAATGTACAGAAAAAACAACCCTCCCTTGCTCTAAATTGACTTCTCTTGTGTTTTTGTAATATTTAATACTCAGTTTTGTATTAGAATCTAAAGAAATAATAGATTGATCTTTTAAAAGTATATTCTTAATAACTTTTTGTTGGCTCATATAACTTCTTTGAAATAATATTTCTTCTTTTTTATAATAAGTGAATATTCCAGAAGACAATAATAAAAGTAAAGAAGCAGCAATTGTGTAGGGTAGTATGGTTTTGAATAAATTCTTTCTTTTTTTCTCAATTTTAAGTTCTTCAAATATTTCTTGGCTTAATTCTTTTAGTATATCCTTTGATAAATTTTTAATTTTTCTTTTTAAACTTTTTTCTTTTTCAAAAGCAAAATAATGTTCTTCTTTTTCATTTAACCATGATAATAATGCCTCTTGTTTAAAGCTTGAGTGTTTTTCATCTTGTAAACTCAACCAAATACAGGCTTGTTCTTGTATTGAAAGTCTTTTATTCATACACTACATCCTTATTGTTTTCTAAACTTTCTTTTATTTGCAAAGAAGCTCTTGATATATGTTTTTCAACAGCACTTACGCTTATATTAAGTAAAACAGCAATTTCTTTTCTTGAGTAACCCTCAACAACATGTAAAACAAAAGCTTGTTTTCTTTTTTTTGGTAATTTTTGGATTTCTTCTAATAAAAACTGATTTTCATTTATTTGCAGTATTTTTTCTTCTGCTTGTTTATCTTCTGAGATAAAACGTTCTTCTTCAAAATTAATAAGATGATTTTTATTATTTTTTCTTGCTTGGTCAATAATAATATTTTTTGCTACTCTATATAAAAAAGCACGTTTATTTAAAATAGGAGTGTTAGGATGAGATTCTAACGCTCTGGCATAGGTTTCTTGTGTGATATCTTTAGCATATTCTTTGTCTCGTACAATTTTTTGAATATAAAAATATAATTCTTTATAATACGATAACATGTATTCAAGCTCCTATGATTAATACTGAGAATTATAATCATAAAATAATAAGTAAAAACTTAAATTAAAGAAAAGAAGTAAATATTATATATTTTCTTTTTTTTTGAAATGTCACTTTTAGTTCATTTAGCTTTATTATAATTTCAGCAGTTGAAGTAAACACGAGTTGTTTTATTTGATATTTTTATGAACTCCTTTTATATTAATTTAAATAAAGCGATTATACGATTATTTTTTAATCATATAAATCATATCCTTTCTCCCTATACTTTTTATATAATGATTTCGTATTTACTTCTATTCAACTAATCTAGGTTATAATAAGCTTTATTACTTACCTAGGATTTTCAATGTCTTTATTTTTTATAATCTTACTTAAAATATTTCCCTTATACCTTAATGTCATTTTAGGTTATGTTGCTGCTAAATCACTGCAGGTACAACGAGAATCTATTGCCACTTTATTGATCTATATTTTGGGACCTATAGTTGTTTTTTCTGCAACACTTTCTGTGAAAATTAATTTTGCAATTGCAATGATTCCCATTTTTTTATATATTTTTTGTTCTTTAATCGCTTTTTTAGCTTTATTTATATGGGGAAAATCTTGGAATAATCCCACAGGAAATATTTTGGCTTTTTCTGCAGGTACGGGAAATACTGGTTATTTCGGTATTCCTCTTGCTGTTATTTTTTTTCCTCCTGCTTTAGCTGATATTTATATTTTTGCTGTTCTTGCTTCTTTATTGTATGAGAGTACTACTGGTTTTTATGTAACAGCAAAAGGAAATTTCACGGTTAAAGAATCTCTTGTTAAAATATCAAAACTGCCCATTTTATATGCTTTTGTTTTAGGACTGTGTTTAAATATTATTGGTTTAGAAATTCCAGAAACATTGAGTGCTTATACTTCGCAGTTTAAAGGGGCGTATGGAATCTTAGGAATGATGATGTTAGGAATGGGCCTTATTGGGTTAAAAGGAAATGAAGACAACTGGGATAAAAAATTTATTACCATTACTTTTATTATAAAATTTATTTTTTGGCCACTTGCAATGTTGTTTTTTATATATATAGATAAAACATTTTTACAAATTTTAAACAATGACTTATATAAGGTTTTATTTTTATTCTCTATTGTTCCCCTTGCTGGAAATTCAGTTACTTTAGCCGTATTATTAAATGCAAAACCAGAAAAAACTGCTTTAACTGTCTTTCTCTCAACCCTTGTATCTGTACTTAGTATTCCTTTCTTTGTTTATTTATATGGTGGTTTTTAATAATGTTTTAAAAATTATTTATTTTAATTTAAGAATAAATATAATTAAATTCAGTAGACTGTTGCATGAGTACTTATATTTTAAGAAAATTATTTTTTATTATTGCCTTTATTTTTCTAGGAAATAATTTATATTCTTTAGACTTAGTTTTAAACGAAGAAGAAAAAAAATATCTTAAAAACAAAAAATATCTTAAAATTGCTCATTTAAATGATTTCCCCCCTTTTGGATTTACTAAATACAATGAAGCAAAAGGT
Organism: Campylobacteraceae bacterium; assembly: GCA_013215945.1. Taxonomy (NCBI): domain Bacteria; kingdom Pseudomonadati; phylum Campylobacterota; class Epsilonproteobacteria; order Campylobacterales; family Campylobacteraceae; species Campylobacteraceae bacterium. The sequence goes on along the minus strand of JABSOM010000004.1, from coordinate 224,077 downwards.
TATTCTGTTGAATACATACGTTTATTGTCCCAAAAAATTGGTTTAGAACCTAAGTTTATATTTAATTATTCATGGTCTCAATATCTAGACATGCTAAAAACAAACTCTATAGATGTTATTCCTTATATAGCAGTAACACCTAAAAGAAAAGAATATATTGATTTTACTTCTTTTGATTATATAAGTTACAGCACCGGTTTTTTACTTAAAAAAAGTATAAAGATAAGTAAGATGAAAGATTTAGAGAATAAAAAATTAGCTCTTACCCGTGGTACTTTTTTACATGAATATTTGAAGAAAAATTTTCCATTGATTCGCTTAATTTTGACTGTTTCTACAAAAAAAGCAGTTGAAGCAGTTTCTTTAGGAAAAGCAGATGTTGCAATTGGAAGTATGCCTTCACTTTCTTATTACATGGAAAACTCTTGGTTAAGTAATTTGAAAATTGTAAATGCGAGTGATTTTTCTTTACCCAATAATACAGCTTTAAAAATGGGTGTTAAGAAAGACAATATATTAAAAAATATTCTTGAAAAAGCACAAAAAGAAGTAGGTTATACAAAGTTACAAAATTTAAAATTAAAATGGATGAATGTTAACAAAGTAAAAGAACAAAAAGAGTTTTTCACAAATAAAGAAAGGCAATTTTTAACAAATAAACAAAGAATTAATTTTTGTATTGATCCGGATTGGATGCCTTATGAAAAAATCGATAATAACAAACATATTGGAATATCCTCAGATTACATAAAACTTTTTCAAAATCACCTTCCCATTCCCTTAAAACTAATTAAAACGTCTTCCTGGAGCAATTCTTTAGAATATGCAAAAAAAAGAAGATGTGATATGTTTCCTTTAATTATGGATACCAAAGAGAGATCAGAATATCTTAATTTTTCAAAAGTATTTTTAGAGGTTCCTTTAATCATAGCAACCAGATTTAATCAAGGGTTTATTAATAAAATAGCTGATATTCCTAAAGAAAAAATAGGAATTACGAAAAACTATGCATATGCTAATATATTAAAAGAAAAGTATCCTTCTTTAGAATTAATCGAAGTTTCAAGTGTTGAAGATGGGCTGGAAAAAGTAAAAGATGGCGAAATATTTGGATATATAGGTTCTTTATATTCGGTTGCTTATGTAATCCAAAATAAATATATCGAAAATTTAAAAATATCAGGAAAATTTGATGAAAAATGGAAACTAAGTATTGGTAGTAGAAATGATGAAACTCTTTTAAATGATATTTTTAACAAAATAATAGCAGATATTTCCGAAAAAGAAAAAACAGCTATTAACAATAAGTGGATTTCAGTTAATTATCAAAATGCTGTTGATTACACAATGATTACTCAACTATCTGTTGTTTTTTTGATAATTTTATCTTCAATTTTTTATAAAAACAGATCGGTTAAAAGTATTAATGGAAAACTCATACTTGCTAATATGGAAATTAAAGATAAACAAGAAATGGTAGATAAATATGTACTGATATTAAATACAGATTTAAGAGGAAATATTACCCATCTAAATAAAGCCTATTCTTTGTGTTTGGGATATAAAGAAGCAGAGCTTTTAGGAAAAAATCATGTTTTAATAAAACATGAAAGTACCACTAGAGAATTTACAAAAAAAATGTGGAATACTCTTAGAGAAGGGAAATCTTTTGTTGGTGAGATTAAAAACTATACAAAAAATAAAGAAACAAAAGAATTTACTATTTATATTGAAGCTATTTACAATAAAAAAGTAAAAATTGGTTATCGCTCGATTTGTCAAGATATTACAGATAAAAAAAGACTGGAAGCACTTTCTTTAAAAGACAAACTAACAGGTTTATATAATAGAAATAAATTTGATGAATTAATGATACTAAAAATAGAAGAATTTAATAGGTATCAAGTTGATTTTTCAATTATTATGATTGATATTGATAATTTCAAATGTGTTAATGATGAATATGGACATGATGTGGGAGATAAAGTTTTAGTACATATTGCAAAAATATTAAAAGATAATGTTAGAATATCTGATATAGTTGCCAGATGGGGTGGAGAAGAATTTATTATTGTGTGTGAGCATACGAATACAGCAAAATCGTATATTATTGCAGAAAATATTAGAAAGATAATAGAAAAAGAATATTTTGAAGAAGTGGAAAAGCAAACTATTTCTTTAGGTTTAACACAGTTCACAAAAGAAGACAGTATTAATAGTATTTTTAAAAGAGTAGATAATGCCCTATATAAAGCCAAAAGTGAAGGTAAAAATAAAACCATAATTGCTTAGGAGAGTCTATGTTACAAGGCCTTAATCATATTACTTTAGCTGTATCCAATCTTGATAAGTCCTTTTATTTTTATGTTAATATCTTGGGTTTTAAAGCACATGCAAAATGGAAAAAAGGTGCTTATTTATCAATAGGTGATTTGTGGTTTTGTTTGAATACAGATGACGTTGATTCAAGAGGAGATTATTCTCATATTGCTTTTGATATAAAAGAGGAAGATTATGATAAATATGTTACTTTTCTTTTAGAAAAAAAAGTTCATTTATGGAAAGAAAATTCCTCTGAAGGGAAATCTTTATATCTTTTAGATCCTGATTTGCATAAAATAGAAATACATGTGGGTTCTTTGCAAAGCAGATTAAAATCGCTTAAAGAAGAGGATTTTGAAAACTTAGAATATTTTATTTAGTGCTTGAGGGAATAACTCTTTTGCTTTTCCAATAATATTTGGCCCAGTATACATTGTCTAAAGAAGAAATAATAACACCTTTTGAAGAACTAATATGCATGAATTTTTTATTTTTTAAATAAATTCCTACATGACGGTATTTTTGAGAAGGCTTGAAAAAAACCAAATCCCCTGTTTGTAAGTCCCTTTTATTGACAAAAAAACCTCTTTTGGCTTGATAATATGTTGTTCGCGGTAGTGATATATCAAGACTTTGTTTAAAGGCTTTTTGAACAAAAGAAGAACAGTCTTGTACTTTGTTTGTATTACCACCTAGTTTATAAGAAATATCTCTGTGAGTATTAAAATAGGCTAATAAAGCTCTTGAAATATTGTTATTTTGATAAGTTAGTTTTGTATAGAATTTTTTAGGAGCTGTTATTTGTTTTGTTTGCGTAGAAGTACAAGATATAAAAAGAAAACTTACACAAATTAATAAAAAAAATGTTTTTTTCATCTTACCTCTTTTATTAAATAGCTCTTAGAACTACTCCTAAATAAACAGCTATTAATCCTAAAAAAATATTTAAAGGAATTAAATATTTTGATATGAGTATTAGGGTGTTTTTTGTTTTTAACATTTCACCCATAAGAAAAGCTTTTTTGGCTTGTTTTGTTTTAATATAAACCAAAATAAATACTCCCGTCATAAGAGTAAAAATAACTTCTTTAAGTATTATAGTGGAATATAAAGTACTTTGATTTAAAGCAAGTGTATAAATAAGAATAAGTGCAGATATAAATAAAAGAACTATAGAAGGAATTAGTAATTTAAAAAAATTATTGAGGTTTTGTAAACTTCTCTCTATTTTTATTTTGGGCTCAAGAATTTCTTGCATAGAGAAATGAACTGCGTATCGTAAGACTATCATTCCTCCTAACCATATAATGGCAGAGATTACATGTAGAAATACGATTTGAGTTAAAAAAGAAGAAAAGACATCACTCATATGTACTAAAGTTTTTCTTTTGCATAGGCTAAAGCAGCAATTTTTGCTTCTTCTATTTTACTAACATCTTTTCCACCTGCTTGTGCAAAATCAGGACGACCACCGCCACCACCACCAACAATAGGAGCAATAAGTTTAATCCAATCGCCTGCTTTAATAGAAGTATTTTTACTTCCAGCAACCAACATTACTTTATCCCCTTTTGCTTGAATTAAAAGAACAGCAAGTTTATCATTGGCATTTTTTAAATCATCTACTATTTTTTTAATATCACCTGTTGTAACAATATCTACAACAACTTTAACATCTCCAACAAGTTCTTCTTTTAAGGGTGATGCACCTGCGCTTAAGGCTTCATTTACTTCTGTTTTAAGTGCTTTTATTTGATCTTTTAATTTTGTTATTCCTTGAAGAACATCAATGTTTTTTACTTCTTTTTGTACTTCATTCATTTTGGAAATAATGTTTTTTGCATATTTAACAGCTGCTAATGAACATACGGCTTCTATACGCCGTACCCCCGCACTAACACCTGATTCTTTAACAATATAAAAAGAACCAATCTCAGCTGTATTGTTTACATGCGTACCCCCACAAAACTCAACAGAGGCATCTTCAAAAGAAACCACTCTTACACTTTTCCCATATTTTTCACCAAACATAGCAATAGCACCTTTGTTTTTGGCTTCTTCTATAGGTAATTCTTCAATATTTCCTGAAATAGCATCTGCAATCATAGTATTTACTAAGTTTTCAACTTCATTTAGTTCAGAACTGCTCATGGCTTTTGGGTAGGTAAAGTCAAATCTTAAACGAACTGCATCATTTAAAGAACCCGCTTGCGAAACCGTTTTTCCAAGAACTGTTTTTAGGGCACTTTGTAAAAGGTGAGTAGCACTGTGATGTTTTTCAACTTCATTTCTGTTTATTACACTTGCATTTATTGTTTGACCTTGTTTAAGATTTTCAGCTTTTACAAGAATTTTAGATAAATTAAGTCCGAAATATTTAGAAGTACTTAATACTTCTGCTAATACTTCTTTATTTTTCAAGAAACCGATGTCTCCATTTTGTCCCCCAGAAGTAGCATAAAATGGTGTTTTTTCTAAAAGAACATAAGCTATTTGTCCTTTTGTTAAAACAGATACTTCTTTATAGTTTTCATCTAAAATTGCAAGAATTTTTGTTTCATTTGAAATTTTGTCATAACCAACAAATTCATTTTCTCCATACTTTTCTAATAAAGCTTTAAAATCTCCACTTGAAGAAGAATCAACAGCACCCTTCCAAGAAGCTTTTGCTTTTATTTTTTGTGCACTCATTAAGCTGTCAAATTTTTCTATGTCTACTTTTATAGAATCATCTCTTAACATATCTTGTGTAAGGTCTAGGGGAAAACCATAAGTATCGTAAAGTTTAAAAGATACTTCTCCTGAAAAAACATCTTTCGTATTTTTAAGTTCGGCATTAAATAAAGTCATACCCAAATCAATTGTTTTAAAGAATCTTGCTTCTTCTAGCGTAAGTTGTTCTTTTACATAAGCAGCATTTTCTTTAAGCTCTGTATAGTGATCGCCTAAAATATTTGCTAATGTATCATATAGGTCTGCCATATATGGTTTTCTAAAACCAAGTAAATAACCATGTCTTACAGCACGTCTTAAAATTCTTCTTAAAACATACCCTTTTCCTTCTTTATCAAAAAGTATTCCTTGAGATAACATAAAAGCACTTGCTCTTAAATGATCTGCTATTACTCTGTATGAAGCAATGGTTTTTTTGGTGGTTTTTTTACCTACAAGTTCTTCTAGTTTGTTAATTAAAGGCAAAAAGTTTGATGAATCAAAATTATTTAATACACCTTCTTTAATAGCAATAACTCTCTCTAATCCCATACCTGTATCAATAGAAGGTTTTGGTAGAGGCGTTAATGTTCCGTCTTTGCTTCTTTCGTATTGCATAAATACTAAGTTCCAAATTTCTAAGAATCTATCACCTTCACCACCCATTTTATCTTCTGGGCCGTTGAAATGTTCTTCTCCTTGGTCATAAAAGATTTCAGAACATGGACCACAGGCACCCGTATCTCCCATAGACCAGAAATTGTCTTTATCTCCAAATTTAATAATTCTATCTTCACTTATGTGTTTTTTCCATAAGTCATAGGCTTCATCATCACTGTCATGAACAGTAACCCATAGTTTTTCAATAGGCAGTTCTAAATTAATGGTAATAAATTCCCAAGCATTTTTTATTGCTTCTTCTTTAAAATAATCTCCAAAAGAAAAATTTCCAAGCATTTCAAAAAGTGTATGATGTCTTGCTGTATAACCAACATTTTCTAAATCATTGTGTTTTCCACCCGCTCGTAAACACAGTTGACATGAAGTAGCTCTCGGATTTTCAGGTCTTGGAACAGCGCCTGTAAAAATATCTTTAAATTGAACCATACCAGCATTAACAAACATTAATGTCGGATCATTTGGGGCCAAAGGCATAGAAGAAATAACCTTGTGTCCTTTATTTTCAAAATAATCTAAAAACTCTTTTCTAATATCCATTCTTTTATCCCATCTCTTATCTAATCTTTTTTTAAGTTGGATATTTTACCTAAATAAGCATTTAAGTATAATTAGTGCAAATATAAGAAATAATATTTCTTATGAAGCCTTGTTCTATAGCATGTAGAAAAGCTTATAGATAAATATTATATACTTACGTTTAATACTATAAAGGATATTCATATATGTTTAGGTTTTTTCTCATTTTTTCTGTTTTTATTAGCTATTTATCTGCAAATACTTCTATCTTGATTGTAAACTCTTATCATAAGGGTTATACTAAAAGCGATGTAATCATTGAAGCAATTGAAAATATACTCAGTAAAGATAAGAATACAGATATAAGTGTTTTGTATATGGATTCTAAACGTATTGTTTCGCCGGAGTATTTTGATAAATTAAAAGAACTCTATTCCGTGCAGATGAAGAACAGGCAGTATGATTTAGTTATTACCCTTGATGATTTTGCGTATAAATTTATTATAAAAAACTATAAGTACTTTTTTACAAGTGAAAAAATACTGGCTTTGGGACTGTTTTCTTACAAAAAAGAAGAACTTAAAAAACTCAAGCTTCAAAACAAAGTCTCTGTATATTTAATCAAAAAAAACATGAGTGAAAATGTTCAAATAATTAAAACCTTAATTCCAAGGCTTAAAACTTTATATATAATAGACAGCACTTTAGGCAATAAAAACAATAAACTCTTTTTAAAAAATACAATTCAAAATATAAAGTACTTGTCAATAAACAATACAAAGGAGCTAGCAAAAATACTCTCCAAAAAAGAAAAGAATGCAGCAGTATTCTTTATAAAACTTTCTAAGAACAAAAAAAATGAAGTTAATAACAATAAAATAACTAAGATTTTGAAAAACTCTTTATTACCCGTATTTATCAATAACTCACTTTTTATAAGAAAAGGAGCCTTGGGTGGAAAAGTATTGTCTTTAGAACTTTTTGGAAAAAATTCAGGCAGACTTGCTTTGGATATAATCAAAAAAGAGCAGAGTGTTGTGAAACTTTCTAGGGACAGTAAAATTATATTTAATTATCAAGAACTTCTACGTTTTGATTTATTTCCTATTCTTAGTATCAAAGACTATACTTTGATTAATAAAAATGAAAACTTTTTTGATAAATACAGAGCTTTGATTAATTATGTATTCATTTTATCTCCTTTATTAATGATTCTAATTTTTGCTTTGGTTTTAAATATTTACAGACGTTTTGAATTAGAAAAGAAATTAAAAGCCAGAATACATTTTGATAATGTAATGTTAAATGCAATTGAGAGTCCTATTTTTTGGCAAGATGAAAATGAAAGAATTATAGATGCAAATATAAAGTTTTGTACTTTGATTGATATAAAATTAAAAAAATTGCAGCATAAAAAATTAAAAGATTTTAAAAAAAATAAAAAAGTAAATATAGTAATGGATTTTTTAGAAGAGAATAAAAAACAACGAGGAAAAGACTTTATCTTTAGATACAGCGATAAAGACTTGGATGATAAAATTTATCTCATAAAACAAAAAAAATACTTTGATAAAAAAACAGGCTCTTCGGGAGTGGTTAGTATTTTTACGGATATTACAGCTGAGAGAGCTATTGCAATTGAGAGAAAAAGAAACCAACAATTTATTTTACAACAATCAAAACTTGCAGAATTGGGTGAAATCTTTTCATCTATTGCTCATCAATGGAAAGCACCTTTAGTAGAAATAACTACTATTGCACAAGAACTCTTTTATTCCTCTCCCACAAGTTCTAAAAATGATACAAATGAAAGAGAATCTTATGTGGGAGAAATCTTTAAACAAGTAAAATATATGAATGATACTATGAATGAGTTTCAAGAATTCATAAAACCTTCTTATTCTAAACATATTTTCTCGGTTAAAGAAGCGATTGGATCAATGCTTGAAATTATGAATCATAATATCGTTTTTAATTATATTAATATTACTATTGAGGTAGACAAAAATACCAATGATGAGGTTCTTGGATTTAAAAATGAATTTATGCAGAGTTTTTTAAATATAATTAATAATGCCAGAGATGTTTTACTTAAAAATGATTTTAAAAAAAGAAATATCAATATCAATATATACAATGAAAAAGATTATGTAGTTATAAAAGTACAAGATAATGCAGGCGGAATAAAAGACAAAGACATAAAAAAAATATTTGAGCCTTATTTTTCCACAAAAGTTACAGGGCATGGTTTGGGTTTATATATGGCGAAAGTGATTATAGAAGATAAAATGGCAGGCTCTATAAAGGTTGAGAATATCAATGATGGTGCATGTTTTACTATTAAAATAGGACAAATAATTTGAAAATACTAGTATTAGAAGACAATGTACGTTTGGCAAAGTTAATTAAACAGGCTTTGAAAAAAGAAGCTTATGAAGTAGATAACTTTTACAATGGAGAAGATGCCCTAGGTTCAATTGGAAATGGTTATTCGTGTTTTATTTTAGATATAAATGTTCCTGGAATGGATGGTATTTCTGTTTTAGAATATATTAGAATTAATCATAAACATATTCCTTGCATGATTATTTCTTCTAATCATGATTTAGATCATATACGTAGATCTTATGAATATGGCTGCGATGATTATATTAAAAAACCCTTTTTTATCTTTGAGCTTATTCAAAAAGTTAATAAATTATGTGTAAATACAAAAAGTGTTCTTGTTTTAAATGAAGAGTATAAATACGATTATTCAAAAAAAGTTTTATTTCACAATAAAGAAGAAGTAGAATTAACCAAAAAAGAAATACTTTTTCTGGAATTATTTGCTAGTAATTTACATCATATAGCTACCTACAGTGAAATTGAAGAGTATGTCTGGGAAGGCGAAAGTACCAACTTAACAAATATAAGAGCACTTATCAAGAGGCTTAGAAAAAAAATCCCCTATGAGAGTATTACTATTGTAAAAGGTTATGGTTATTCTTTAAATAAAAGCGTTGAAATTGTATAGTAATTTCTTAAGTAAATATAAGTTTATTTTCTTGTTTTTAAATTAAAGCAAAGTAAAAGCAATATTCTTGTTTAATACGATAAATATTATCAAAGGATAAAAATTATCCTTTATGACTTTTTCTTTAAAGAAATTAAACAAAGGCTTAATTAAATTTGAGTATTATTACGCCTATTCTAAATGAGAATATATTCACAAAATATTCATTGAATAAAGTATATTTTCATTTAGGATAAACCAAAAGAAGGAATGTATATGTTAGATTTAGCAATTATCGGAGGAGGACCTGCAGGACTTACTGCAGGACTTTATGCAACTAGAGGTGGATTAGACAATGTAACAATGTTTGAACTTGGACTTCCTGGTGGACAAATTATTACTTCATCAGAAATTGAAAATTATCCAGGACAAAAAGAAGTTGTTACAGGAATGGCACTAATGGAAGAATGGCCCGAACAATGTAAACAATTTGGTTTAAAACATGAAATGAATGAAGTTACAAAAGTTACTAAAGAAGGTGATATATTTACTATTACTACAGCAGATAAAAAAACACAAGAAGCAAGAGCTGTATTATTAGCAACAGGTTCTGTTCCTAGACGTGCTGGTTTTAAAGGCGAAGATGCTTTATTTGGAAAAGGTGTATCTACTTGTGCTACTTGTGATGGTTTTTTCTATAAAGGAAAAGAAGTAGCTGTAATTGGGGGTGGAGATACTGCTATTGAAGAAGCAATTTATTTAGCAAAAATGTGTAAAAAAGTATATTTAGTACACAGACGTGATACGTATAGAGCAGCTCCCAGTACTATTGCTCATATGAAAGCATTAGAAAACTTAGAAGAAGTTACAAACCATGATATTGAAGAAGTATATGGAGACGCTATGGGTGTTGTAGGTTTAAAAGTTAAATCTAAAATCACAGGTGAAATCAGAGATCTTCCAACCCCAGGTGTTTTTGTTTTTGTAGGACGGGATGTATTAAATACTTCTTTAAAACAAGATGATGGAACTTTTTTATGTGCTACAAATAAAGCAGGTGAAATTGTTGTTGATTTAGGAATGAGAACAAATGTTCCTGGTTTATATGCAGCAGGAGATGTTCGAATTGAAGCATCTAAACAAGTTGTTTGTGCAGCTGGAGATGGTTCAACAGCAGCCATTAATATTATTGAATATTTAGGATAATACATGATAAACATAGGAATCTTAGGAAGTACAGGACGTGTTGGCTCTTTATTAATTGATGATTTATCTACTGATAAAGAAGCAAAAGTTTCGGCTTGTTATGTTCAAAATAAATTAGATAAAACAGTGCCAGAAGGTACTGTTATTACAAATGATATGAAGACTTTATGCGAAAGTTCTGATATTATTATTGATTTTTCAAAACCAGAAGCTACCGAAGACTTGTTAACACAAATTGTAGAGAATGGTCTTAGAAAACCTTTGGTTATTGCAACAACTGGTTTTTCCAAACATCAGCAAAATCTTTTATTAGAAGCCAGCAAACTTGTACCTGTTTTATATGCTTCAAATATGAGTTTGGGAGTGGCTGTTTTAAATAAATTAGTGTCTCTTGCTTCTAAATCTTTGGGCGATTTTGATATTGAAGTAGTGGAACAACATCACAGATATAAAGTAGATTCTCCTTCTGGAACTGCTTTAACACTTGCTCATTCAGCAGCTAATGCTAGAGGTTTAGACCTAGATAAGGTTAGAGTTTCTGGACGTGATGGAGATATTGGCGTACGTACAAAAGATGAGATTGGCGTTATGAGTTTAAGAGGTGGTGATATAGTTGGGCGTCATACTGTTGGATTATATAATGATGGAGAATTTATTGAATTACATCATACAGCAACTACTAGAAATACCTTTTCAAAAGGTGCTATAAAAGCTGCTAAATGGTTGATTACACAAGAAGCAGGATTATATTCAATTAATGATTGTCTTGGACTATAAATTTAGTTATTTAGGGTATACTTCGTTTTAAACACTAGAATAAATAGCAATGAAAATAAAAAGATATTTTGTTTATAATCTTTTATAAACGTGCATAACGTTCACTTTTTGTTTTCATTTTAAAGGGTAAAATAAATGTGCGCAATAGTTGGAATTTACGGAAATGAAAATGCAGCAAGAATGGCTTCTTTAGCTTTGTTTTCAATGCAACACAGAGGTCAAGAGGCAAGTGGTATTTCTTCTTCAAACAATAATAAAATTAAAACCTACAAAAAAAGAGGTTTGGTATCTGAAGTTTTTAAAGAAGATACCCTTGCTTTATTAGAAGGTTCTATGGCAATTGGTCATAATAGGTATTCAACTGCTGGTGGGGATACACTAGATGATACTCAACCTATTTTCGCAAGATATAAATTGGGTGAAATCTCTATAGTTCATAATGGTAATTTAATTAATAAAGATGAAGTACGGCAAGAGTTAATTGATGATGGAGCTATTTTCCAATCTGGGCTTGATTCTGAAAACTTAGTGCATTTAATTGCAAAATCTTCAAAAGATAAATTAAGAGACAGAATTAAAGAAGCTTTAGAAAAAACTATTGGTGCATTTTGTTTTATTATACAATCTCGTTCAAAACAGTTTGTTATTAGAGACAGATACGGTATTAGACCCTTGTCTTTAGGAAAAATAAAAACAGGTGGTTATATTGTATCTTCAGAAACCTGTGCTTTTGAATTAGTAGATGCTGAGTTTATTAGAGATATAAATCCAGGTGAAATGTTGATTTTTGCAGAAGGAAAAGAACCTGAGTCACTTCAAATATTTGAACCTGAATTTAGACCTTGTGCTTTTGAATACGTATATTTTGCACGACCTGATTCTGTAATTGACGGAAAAACAGTTTATTCTACCAGAGAAAAAATGGGTAAAACTTTAGCTTTAAATGATAAAAACAATCAAATTAAAGTAGATATGGTTGTACCTGTTCCTGATTCAGGTGTTCCAGCAGCACTAGGTTATGCGGATGAAAGTGGTATTCCTTTTAAATATGGGATTATCAGAAATCATTATGTTGGACGTACTTTTATTGAACCTACTCAAGAAATGAGAGCGTTAAAAGTAAAAATGAAACTTTCCCCAATGAGATCATTAATAGAAGGGAAGTCTTTATTAGTTATTGATGATTCAATTGTCCGAGGAACTACTTCAAAAAGAATAGTAAGAATGTTAAAAGAAGCAGGGGCTAAAGAAGTACATTTTAGAGTAGCAAGTCCTGAAATAAAATTTCCTTGTTTTTATGGAATTGATACACCTAATAAAGATGAACTTATTTCTGCTGGTATGACAAAAGATGAAGTTTGTGCATATATTGGTGCTGATACGTTGGAGTATTTATCTATTAAAGACTTGACCAATGCTATTGGGGATAGAAATTATGGATTGGAAAGTTTTGATGGAGATTATTTCGTAAAAAAATAGCTTCAAACATAAAAAAATAGCTTTAAAAATTTAAAGCTATTTTTATTTATGCTTTTTAAATAATTATTAATTATTATATTTCCTTTCTTTTCTACTCCTTGTGTTATTCTTCTTAAAATTAAAAAGATATTTATTTTTAGTATATTCTCTTACTTTGTAAAATAGAATTAAATCTAAAAAAGAAATTAATTTTTTATAAATAATATGATATAATCTGCGCTAAATGGAGTATAAATGTCAGAAAATTTTTTAGCTACTTTAAATGAATCTCAACAAAAAGCCTCACAGCATATTGATGGACCTTTGCTTATTTTAGCAGGTGCAGGTTCTGGTAAAACAAAAACAATAACCACAAGACTGGCTTATTTAATTTCTATTGGAATTGATCCTAGCTCTATTTTAACCCTGACATTTACAAATAAATCAGCAAAAGAAATGAGAGAACGTGCTTTTTCTTTGATTGACCCAAATCTTATTAATACTCCTCCTTTATTATGTACTTTTCATAAATTTGGTTTGTTATTTTTAAAACTGCATATGCAAGTATTGGATAGAAAAAATAATTTTATTATTATTGATACAGACGATAAAAAAAGAATTTTAAGAAGTATTGATAAAGAAATAACGACTGCTTTAATGGCAAATGAAATTTCAAAATATAAAAACAGTATTTTATCTCCCTTTGAAGTAAAACAAAGTGCACAACTAAAACTTTATACTCAAATCGCAGATATTTATGAAAAATATGAAGCATATTTATTAAAAAATAATCTAGTTGATTTTGATGATTTATTATTATTGCCTTATAAAATTATGGATAAAAATAAAGAACTAGCAAAAGAAGTATCTGCAAAATATCAATATATCATGGTTGATGAGTATCAAGATACAAATGAATTACAATACAAGTTATTACGTGCTTTATGTTGTACTCATAATAACCTTTGTGTAGTTGGTGATGATGATCAAAGTATTTACGGCTGGAGAGGTGCAACGATTAAAAATATTTTAAATTTTACGGAACACTTTAAAGATACAGTAGTTATAAAACTTGAAGAAAATTATCGCTCAACAGATACTATTTTAAATCATGCCAATCAGTTAATTGAACATAACAGAAACAGATTAGGTAAAAATTTAAGAGGAACACGACATAAAGGAGATTCAGTTAAACTTTATGAATCTCATGATGAAAATGAAGAAACAAGAAAATTAGTTGATGATATAAAAAAACTCCTATTAGCAGGTGAGTGTGCCAGTGATATTGCAATTTTATTTAGAGTGAATGCGCTTTCACGATCGCTTGAAGAAGGGTTTAATAAAGCAGGACTTCCTTATAAATTAGTTGGTGGAATGAAGTTTTATGAAAGAGCTGAGATTAAAGATTTAATCGCTTATTTTAGAATACTTACCAATCCAACTGATAATTTTTCTTTTAAACGAATAGTAAATAAACCAAAACGTGGAATAGGAAAAACAACAATAGATAAACTAGACGCCAGATCAATTCAAGATAAAAAACCAATTTTTAAACTTATTGATGATTTAAGCCCAGAAGAATTAATTCTGCTGGTTGGAAAAAAGAACAGCCGTACTTTAAAAGTATTTATTGCTTCAGTTTTGGATTTAAAAGATGTATTAGAAGAATCTAAAATGAGATTTTTAGACGCTTTTGAAGAGATATTTGATTACCGTTCATCTTATGATAATGCTCCAGATGGTATGGATAGACAGGCAAATATTGATGAATTTTCAGGTTTTATTAGAGATTATTTTATGCAAAATCCACATTTAAATTTAGAAGATTTTTTAAATGAAATTTCTTTAGAATCGGAACAAGATAAACTTTTTAATGAAGCAGTTTCAATGATGAGTATTCATGCTTCAAAAGGTTTAGAATACAAACATCTTTTTGTAATAGGGCTTGAAGAAGGATTTTTTCCTCTTATTGGGGATGGAAGTAATCTTGAAGAAGAAAGACGCTTAGGATATGTTGCATTTACAAGAGCAATGGATACTTTGACTTTGTCTTTTGTTCACTCTCGATTTTATAAAGGTAAACGTGCAATGCTTACAAAATCGAGGTTCTTAAGTGAATCTGGCTTGATAAAAGGCTCATTAAAAATTGAGAGACGCTCGGATTTTAGAAAAGGCGATATGGTTACTCATAAAATATTTGGAATGGGTAGGGTGGAGAAGAGTAATAAAGTTGGTAAAGAGTATAAGTTGACGATTAACTTTGGTGGAAGCAAGAGAGACATACTTTCCTCTTTCGTAGAAAAAAAATAGGGTAATAAAGCGCTAGCTTCTGCCCTAACTCTGCGTTGGAGATATAAATTCAATCGGCACTTACTAGTGTAAGCTTCTCATGAATTTATATCTCCGCCTTGATTTATGACAAAATCTATCCCTTTCTTCCCCTATTTTAAAGAACATTTTAAATAAAAAATTAAATTAATATTAAAAAATAAAAAGTAGATTAATGCAAAAACGACTTTATGATAAAGAACCTTTGAACAAATTAGTGGTAGTTAAAAAACCTATGTTTATGTCTTCTAATTCTTATTTGAATAGAATTAAGAGAAAATATAAGAATAAAAAAGCAGGTTTTTCTGGAACATTAGATCCTTTTGCAAAAGGGTGTTTGATTGTTGCTTTTGGGCAATATTCTAAACTTTTTAATTATTTGGAAAAAACACCTAAATCGTATCGTACTACTATTTGGTTAGGGGCAAGCTCTGAATCTTTGGATTTAGAGAATATTCACTCAAATGAAGAATGTGAAATAGTAAGTGAAGCGTTAATAAAAGAAGAAATCAAAAACTTAATAGGTGATATTACTTATTTTCCTCCTAAATACTCGGCTAAAAAAATAGATGGGAAACGTGCTTATGATTTAGCACGTGCAGGAATTGATGTTAAAATGAAAGAATCAACTATGACTATTGTTGATACTAAATTTTTATCTTATTCTCATCCTTTTCTTACTTTTGAAGCAACAGTATCCGAAGGTTCATATATTCGTTCTCTTGCACAAGAATTATTAAAAAAGCTTGATCGTGTAGGAACGTTATCTTATTTAGAGAGATTAAATGAAGGGAAGTTTTTTTATGATAATGAAAAAGATTTAAATCCTTTGGATTATTTGGATATCCCAAGAAATAAATATACGGGGACTAAAGAATGGTTAGACTTTGGTAAAAAAATAGCTCTTGATTATTTGGAAATAAAAGATGAAGGTAAATACTTGATTGTTTTTGATGACTTTTTTAGTATAATTCAAATAGAAAACAAAGAAGTTAAATATTTGTTAAATAAGGTTTTATTATAGTGCAAAAAAAATCCTATGCAAAAGTAAATATTTTTTTAAAAATTACAGGAAAAAGAGGAAACTATCATGAATTGGCTTCTCGTTTTGTACGAGTAAAGAATTTATATGATTTTATTTCTTTTATTCCTGCCAAAAATAAAACATTTACCTTGGAAGGGAATTTTGGCTGTGAAACTTCTCAAAATACCATTTACAAAGCTTACTTTCTCTTAAAAGAACGTTTTTCTTTTTTAGAAGAAGAATTTAAAACTATTAAGGTCAAAGTAGAAAAAAATATTCCAGAATTTGCTGGTTTAGGGGGAGGAAGCTCAAATTGTGCGTGTTTTTTAAATATGTGTAATGAGTATTTTTCTTTAAACTTAAGAAAAGATGAACTGGCTAACATTGGCTCTAAAATAGGGGCAGATGTTGCTTTTTTTGTTTATGAATATGACAGTGCAAATGTCAGTGGTATAGGTGAAGTTGTAGAAGAGTATAAAGAAGAATCTTTAGAGATAGAAACTTACACTCCTTCAATTTCTTGTAATACTGTAAAAATCTATCAAAAGTACAGGGCAGATTTTTATCGTGCAGTATCACTTGAAGAAAAAAATAAACTAATGTCTATGAAGTCAATAGATGTATTAAAAATTATGGATATAAAAGAAGCGAATGATTTATATCAAGCTGCATATACGCTTTATCCTTCTTTAAAAGAAAATGAAAAAAATAATTGGTACTTCTCAGGTTCTGGAAGTACTTTTTTTAAGGTTAAGAATGGCAAAAGATAAAGTTAAAAAAATACTATCGTTTAAGAATAAAAAAGCCTGGCATGATTTTAATATTCTAGAAACATATGAAGCAGGAATTGAGCTTCAAGGTTCTGAAGTAAAAGCAATACGAGAAGGAAGAGTTAATTTAAAAGATTCTCATATTAGAGTAGTTAAAAATGAGCTTTTTGTTTTTAATATGCATATTACTCACTTAAGCACTGCTCATGCTTCTTATCGACCAGACGAACGTCGTGAACGAAAACTATTACTTCATAGAAAAGAGATTAATAAGATTCATGAAAGAGTTATGAAAGATGGTCTTACTATTGTGCCATTAAAACTCTACTTTAATAAACGAAATATGTTAAAAATGCAAATAGCTACGGCTGAGGGTAAAAAACTTTATGATAAAAGAAATGACCTAAAAGAGCGAACACTAAAAAGAGAAACACAAATAGCACTAAAAGATTGGAAATAGTTTTATTTCCAATCCCATTTACACTACTATCGAATCACTTATTTTTTTAAAAACTTTCAAAATTTACTAAAAATTATTTATTAATTAAATATAAAATTATATATTAATTCGAATATTAGTTATACTTATATTTGTGAGCTACATAATTATCTTTAATAACTGTATTTATTATTAAACTAATGTTTTTAGAAATAAAATAATTACTTAATATAAAATTAAATACGACTACATCGTAAATTTAGAATAAAATAAAATAGGACAATATTTGTCTTGTATAGACTTTATACAGTACTTAATAAATAATATATGTGTTATGTGTCTTGATATTCATCAATGAAATTCAGAATATATTTTGTTACTATAAGCCTAAATAAATAACGAAATGTAGATATATTAATTTAACCTTAAAAAAAATAATCAATTGTTAAGGTTAATTTCATTTTAATTGAGTTATATTGTTACTAAAGATTCAAAAGCAAGAGCTTAAGAAAAACTAAAGGAGTCCATTGTGTCCAACGATACAATTATTGAATATGACTATAGCGTAGCAAAAGCATTTACTTTTACCGCTATATTATTTGGAATTATTGCTATGTTAGTAGGTGTTATTATTGCTTTTCAACTGGCATATCCTGATTTAAACAATTTAGCGGGTGAATACGGTACATTTGGTAGATTACGACCAATCCATACAAGTGGAGCCATTTTTGGTTTTACATTAAGTGGTATTTTTGCCTGTTGGTATTATATTGCTCAAAGAGTATTAAAGGTTTCATTAAATGAGTCACCTTTTTTAATGATAGTTGCAAAATTACATTTTGCAGTATATTTAATTACTATGTTATTAGCTGTAGGTACGCTTTTAGCAGGATATACAACATCAAAAGAATACGCTGAATTAGAATGGCCTTTAGATATATTAATTACTGTATTTTGGCTTTTATGGGGAGTTGGTATTTTTGGTTTAATTGGTATTAGACGTGAGAGAACTCTGTATATTTCGATTTGGTATTTTATAGCATCTTTTTTAGCTATTGCAATGCTTCATCTATTTAATTCAATGGAAGTTCCAACTGCTTTATATTCAGGTTACGGTTCATGGATGCATTCTGTTTCTATGTATTCTGGAACAAATGATGCATTAGTTCAGTGGTGGTATGGGCATAATGCGGTTGCATTTGTATTAACTGTTCCTATTATTGCAATGGTATATTATTTTCTTCCTAAAGAATCGGGACAAAATATTTATTCATATAAATTATCTATCTTATCTTTTTGGGGTTTATTATTTGTATACCTTTGGGCGGGTGGTCATCATTTGATTTATTCAACCGTTCCTGATTGGATGCAAACTATGGGTTCTGTAATGTCTGTTATTTTAATACTTCCTTCATGGGGATCTGCTATTAATATGCTTTTAACAATGAAAGGACAATGGGCTCAATTACAAAACAATACTTTAATTAAGTTTATGATTTTAGCTTCTACTTTTTATATGTTATCAACTATTGAAGGACCTATTCAAGCTATAAAATCAGTAAATGCTATTGCTCACTTTACAGATTGGATTCCTGGACATGTACATGATGGAACACTTGGTTGGGTTGTATTTATGATTATGGCAGGTTTATTTCATATGGCACCAAGAATGTATAAAAGAAAGATTTATTCTAAGTCTTTAATGGATACTCAGTTTTGGTTACAAACAACGGGTATTGTTTTATATTTTACTTCAATGTGGATTGCTGGAATTACGCAAGGAATGATGTGGAGAGCTTACGATGAATATGGTTCATTGGTTTACTCTTTTATTGATACGGTTACTGTTTTACAGCCTTATTATACAATCAGAGCAGTTGGTGGTTTATTATACTTAGTAGGTTTTCTTTTGTTCTCATACAATATGTATAAAACAGCAACCGCTGGTGAAGTTCTTGAAAAAGAACCTACTAATGCTACTCCTGTAGCAGCTTAAGAAAGGAAGAATTATGTTTCATTGGTTTGAACAAAGACCGTTCTTTTTTGCAGTATTGGTGTTTATTTTTATTTCATTCGCTGGAATAATTGAAATTATTCCCGATTTTGCAAAACAATCACGTCCTACAGTTGGTACTAAACCTTATACCGTTTTAGAATTAGCAGGTAGAAATATTTATATTAAAGATTCATGTAACTCGTGTCATTCACAATTGATTCGACCTTTTAAATCTGAAACTGACCGATATGGTATGTATTCTTTATCAGGAGAATATGCCTATGATAGACCTTTTTTATGGGGATCAAAAAGAACAGGTCCGGATTTAATGAGAGTTGGAAACTACAGAACTACGGATTGGCATGAAAATCATATGATGGATCCTGCTTCTGTGGTCCCTGGTACTGTAATGCCTGCTTACCCTCATATGTTTACAAATATAACAGATATGGATACTTCTTATGGAGAAGCGTATACTATTAAACATGTATTTGCTACGCCTTATGATGTAGATATTAATGGAGATGGAAAAATTGATATTCCTTTAGGAACGTATGAAGAAGCAATGAAACAAGCTCTTATTGAAGCAAAAGGTATTACTGCTGATATGAAAAATCAAGCAATAAAAGATGCCGTGAATGCAGGAAAAATTCCTGAAATTGTTGCATTAATTGCTTATTTAAATTCTTTAAAATAAGGATTTGTAATGACACATCAAGAATTGGTTGATTTGCAAGGTTATGTGAAGTTTTTTTTATTACTTGTTGTTTGTATTGTTTTTTATTCGTATGCATATTCAATTTATAAAAGAGATAAAAGTGGTGAGCGTGATTATGAAAAATATTCAAACTTGGTTCATGATGATTCAATACATTCACAGCCTCTTGAAAACAGAGAGTTAAAACAAGAAAAGAAGGAGAGTTAAAATGAAATCTATGGTTATAGGTGGAATTATTCTTATTATTGCATTAATGGGTGGAACATATTTTGTTGCTGGAGATGCATTTATTACGGATGATTATATTAATAATTTAACTATGCTTGGGGCTTTTGCAATTATTGCAATTACTGTTTTTACAGCTATTAAATATATTAATCAAATCAAAAACGATAAAGCAAGTGGCGAGCTTGCAAATGAATCGTGGGATGGTATTGGTGAATATAAAAATGATGTTCCAAAAGGTTGGGCTTTGGCTTATATTGGAACCATTGTTTGGGCTATTTGGTATTTACTTCTTGGATATCCAACGAATCAGTATTCTCAACTTGGACAGTGGAATGAAGAAACGCTGGAGTATAAAGAAAAATTTGAGAAAAAATGGCACAATGCAGATGAAGAAACTTTGCAATCTATGGGTGAATCTTTGTATTTAGTGCAGTGTGCTCCTTGTCATGGTGTTGATGCTGAAGGCATTAATGGAAAAGCTCAGGATTTAACAAAAAGAGTGTTAAAGTCTTCTGTCAAATATATTATTAAAAATGGTGCAAATAATTTCAAAACTGCCTACCCAGGTGGAATGCCAGCTATGATGTTAAGCGATGAAAAAGAAATAGATGAAGTTTCAAGCTATGTCGCAAATGGTTTTAAAGGACAAGCTCCTGCAGCATATGAAGCATGTGCTTCTTGTCATGGAATTGATGGTAAGGGTATGGAATATGTTGCTCCAAATATCTTAGCTTATGATGATGCTTTAATGCATGCTGTTTTATTGGATGGTAAAAAAGCAGAAATCGGTGCAATGCCTAGTTTTAGAGGCAGACTAAGTAATACACAAGAAAAAGCACTTGCTGCTTATATTCGAAGTTTAGGAGAATAAAATGAAGTCTTCAATGGATGAAAGTGAACGTGGAATTTTTAAACTGCATGGATTAACAGGTATGTTAATTGCTGTTGTATTGTTATTAAGTATTTTAGGTGTTCTTACATATTATGCAATAATTGTACAGCAAAATGAAGCCCAAAATTATTATAAAATAAATCAAGATATTAATGCGATTAAGTTTAATAGCAAAGACAATTACAAACATTATACTTTAGTTGGTAAAAAAGGGAGTGAATAATGGATAAGATTATATGGATTTTATTAGGAATTACTGCAATAATTACTATTTACCAATCATTTTTTGATAGTACAAGGGTTTTTATTGGTTAAGTTTATAAGGCTCTTATTCTTAGGATTTTTTATTGGCACAAGTTCTTTAATTGCTGCTAATGATTTTACCTTAGATTCGGGTTCTTTAATAGATAAAAGAACCGTTATTAAAATCAACGAAATTGGAAATGAACTCAAAAGTAAAACACAGATAAGTATTTATGTTCATGTTAAAAATAATTTTGGCATGAAAACTAATATTACAACAAAAGAAAAAATTGCTTTTATAAAAGAGTATGAACAAAGATTAGTGCAAAACCTAGAAAAACCTTATGTGGTATTGACTTTTTCTTTGGATCAAACCCATGTTAATTTATTAAGATCTAAAGACTTATTAAAAGCACTTGATAAAGATGATATTCTTGATTCTTATGTTATTCCTTTATTGGCTTCCAAAGACAAAAATTCAACGCTTGCAAAAGTAAGCGCGGCTGTATTAAATGGATATGATGAAATTGCAGCTCAAATAGTTAGTTTTAAGGGAATAGAAAAACTTGATTCTGCTCTTGGAGATTCGGGAAGAACTTTTTCTGCAATTTGGAGAGTATTAATGTACTCCTTGGTGCTTTTTGGAATAATAGCTTACACAATTATCGTTTTACGTTCAAAAAAGAAATAATATGAAAACTAGAAATTATTGGCCATTATTTTTTATTGGCATTTTTACCTTTACACTTGGCATGATTTTCTGGACTATAAGTTCAGCGATTAAAACACCTGTTCATGAAGATGAGAGTTTTTTAATTTCTTATCATAATTTAGACAGAGATTTTAATAAAATTGTAGAATCTAATCATGATTTTTTAAAAGAGTATGATTTTGTTTTGAGTATTAATTCCCAAAAACTTAAGCTGGATATTCAAGATGTGTATTATTCCCAACGTGTACTTGATAAAAAATCTTTGCACAAAGATTTATACAAAGTGGGAGATAATAAAATACTGTTTTTTGTTAAAAATAAAAAAACACAAGAAACACAAAGTATAAAAATCAAGTTTAATATATCACGAGCGACTAATTCTTATTCAGATTTAAACTATGATAATGCTTCTTTAGAACAAAAAAACAATACTTATAGTACAATAGTAAAAATAGACAAAGCAGGGAACTTAAATATAACTGGTTTTGTTGAAACTAAAACAGGTAAAAAAGGGTATTTTTTTATAAAGTCTAATGCAATTTAACCAAGAACTAAAAGTATTTCCTACAAGTAGAGCAATAAGAGAGTTTATTAAAACAGAACAAAACGATAGACTATTGCCTACTTTTCTTACTATCGATGATTTTTTTAAAAAATCCATTCAAATAAATAATAAAAACTATATTGATGAAGAACAGCGTTTGCTGTATTTAAAAGAAGCTATAAATGTGGATAATTTTGAAGCGTTGGGAATTGCTAAAGATTTCTCATCTTTTATTCATCAAAGCGATTATATTTTTAGATTTTTTCAAGAGATTTCCAGTGAAAAAGTATCCATTGATGAAATTTCAAGTGTAGATACTTATGAGTTTTATGAAAAACATTTAAGCATATTAAAAAATATTTATAAAAACTACCTAAACATCTTAGATGAAAACTTAGCCGTTGATAAAATTAATTTAGCTGCTTCGTATAGTATTAATGAGAATTATGTAAAAAAATACAAAAAAATTGATTTGTATTTTGAAGGATATTTTACAAAAGTTGAGTTTGATATTATAAAAAATATTTCAAAACATCAAAATATTATTATTCATTTAAATGCCAATGAATACAATCATAAATCTTTGGAGTGTTTTGTTGGTTTTGATTTGGAAGAAAATTATGATTATATTCTAGATTTTAATGCAAAAACAATACTAGAAAAAAAAGAATATATATCTTCTAATAAAAATATTGAGCTTTGTGCTTTTAATACCAGAGTCAATCAAATTGCTTATATCAAAAAAAGTATTACTACTATGATAAATGATGGGATAGAAGCGTCAAATATAGCTTTAATACTGCCCGATGAGTCATTTGCAAGTTCTATGCGCTTATTTGATACAGAAGGCTATTTTAACTATGCCATGGGTCTTGATATTTATGACTCTTCTTTGTACAAAAAAACCTACGCAATTTATGAGTATATAAAAGAACAGTCTTCAAAAAACATTGAAAACTTACACTATTTAAAATTAGAAGAAAAAGAGATAAAAGAACAGTTTTTAGTTTTGTGGAATGAAAAAATTTCTTTAAGTACTTTTGAAACGGTAGTTTTATATCTTAAAAGTGAAGAAACAAACGAAGATATTAATGAACGCTATAATGAATGTGTGTATAAACTGTATAAATTATTGTTTACTTATGATGAAAAACTTTTGTTTAAAGATGTTTTCAAAATTCTTTTTCAAAAAATAGCTGCTTTAAGTACGGATGATGTTAATTCGGGGAAAATTACCGTTTTAGGTTTATTAGAAAGCCGATATGTTAGTTTTGAGGGTTTGATTATTGTGGATTTTAATGAAAGTTTTATTCCCAAACGCTCTGTTAAAGATAAATTCTTATCAACTACTGTAAAAGCCTTAGCAAAACTTCCTACGAATATAGACAGGCAAAACTTACAAAAGTATTATTACAAACGCGTAATAGAGAAAGCTAAAAACGTATATATTTCTTTTGTTTCTAATGAAAGCTCTAGCATTTCACGTTTTGCTCAAGAACTCTTTGATTTTAAAATTTCGCCTTACGTTCAAGATGAAAAATATAAAAGTATTTTATATACAAACAATAAAATACAGCATTTTGATAAAGAAATATTTCTAGATATTGATTTATCAAAACAAAGCTGGTCATCTACTTCTTTAAAAGTGTATTTGGAATGTAAACGAAAGTATTATTTAAAA
Source organism: Campylobacteraceae bacterium (assembly GCA_013215945.1). Taxonomy (NCBI): domain Bacteria; kingdom Pseudomonadati; phylum Campylobacterota; class Epsilonproteobacteria; order Campylobacterales; family Campylobacteraceae; species Campylobacteraceae bacterium. The sequence continues at coordinate 199,835 of JABSOM010000004.1, read as the reverse complement.
TATATTGCCCATCTAAAAGAACACGATATTTCTTTAAAACCAAAAGGTTATGAATTGGGTTCCATTATTCATGAAACCCTGGAAGATTTTTATACCAACAACAATGATATTTCTTATCAAAGTTTAATGCAAGTATTTAATAAACACAAAGCAAAAAATGCCTTTTTGAGTTTTGAATTAGAAGTATGGAGAGAAAAACTAAAAGATTTTGTTGAGCTTGAGTTAAGAAGATTTCAAAATAAAAGAAAAGTGTTACACTTGGAGAAAAAATTCTCAATTCAAGTTGATGGCATTACTTTAAGTGGAGTGATTGATAGAGTAGATGAATTAGATGATTCTTATGAAGTACTTGATTATAAAACCTCTTCATCATTAAAAGTAGATACCTTGAAAACGTATGCAAAAAGCAAGGATTTTCAATTAGAGTTTTATTATTTGGCAATGAGAGAGCTTTATAAAAATAAAAATATAAATGTTTTTTATTATGACTTAAGTAAAATGAAACTATTAGAAGAAGTGGTATTGGATGAAAAACTACAGCTTTTGTACGCCCATTTAGAAGGGTTTAAAACCACAAGTGTTAATTTTACAAAATGTGAAGAAAAAGCTACCTGTTTATACTGTGATTATAAAACAATTTGTAAACGATAAATAGAGGATAAATATCTTTATCCTCTAATTATTTTTGAAAAAAACTATTATTTTGCAGTTGCTATTAATACATCTTCTATTATTTTTGTTATATCTCCATCTAATATTGCATCAATATTGGAATAAGCAATATTTGAGCGGGTATCTTTTACTTGTTGGTAAGGTTGCATAACATACGATCTTATTTGATGACCCCAACCAATTTCTGATTTTTCAACCCCATCTTTTAAGGCTTGTTGTTCTTCTAATTCTAGTTCATATAAACGAGATTTTAACATCTTCATTGCACTTGCTTTATTTTTGTGCTGTGAGCGGTCATTTTGACACTGTACAACAACGTTTGTAGCTATATGAGTAATTCGTATGGCTGACTCCGTTTTATTAACGTGTTGCCCTCCTGCTCCACTTGCTCTATAGGTATCAATTCTAATATCTTTGTCTTCAATTACAATATCAATATCATCATCAACCTCAGGGCTAACCATCACAGAAGAAAAAGAGGTATGTCTTTTTGAATTAGAATCAAAAGGAGAAATACGAACCAAACGGTGAATTCCATTTTCCGCTTTTAAATACCCGTAAGCATTTTCGCCTTTAATAATAAAGGATACATCTTTAATTCCGGCTTCATCACCTTTTTGGTAGTCAAGTAGTTCAATCTTATAGTTTTGCCTCTCAGCCCATCTTAAATACATTCTGTACAACATCTCAGCCCAGTCTTGACTCTCAGTTCCACCTGCGCCTGGATGAATAGTAACAATAGCATTAGACGCATCATCAGGATTACTTAACATGACTTCAATTTCTATTTTTAAGATGAGTTCTTGCAAAGAGGGAGCTTCTTCATAAAGAAGCTCGAAGGTATCTTCGTCTTTTTCTTCACTAGCAAGTTCAAATAATTCATTTGTTCCTTCAATTGCTTCGTAGGCTTTTTTATACTTAGCCAATTTAGATAAAAGCCTGTTTTTTTCAATACCAATTTTTGTAGCATTTTCAACATCGCTCCAAAACTCTTGTTGTGCTTCATCTGTTTGTATTTCATTAAGCCTAGCTTCAATCTCATCGGGTTTTAAAATCCCCTGAATATTACTCACTTTAGTATTGAGTTTTTTTAAAAGCTCTCTGTATTCATAAGCATCCAAATTAGTTCTTTAATGTTCTAAGATATAAATAAATATTGGTTATTTCTTTATCGCTCAAAAATTGAGAAACAGAATTCATTTGATAAGCAAGAGGAGATTTTACAGCTCCTACACCATAAGCTTTCATTTGCTGAAAATAGGTAAACTCATGAATTTCTGATAATTTATCATAAAACCTTGATCGTTTATTTCCATCAATACCATGACAGGTTGAACATTTACTTTCATATAAGGTTTTTCCATCAATTACTCTTTGTTTTTTTGCAAGAAGTATTTTTGCTTTTCTTTCTTTTTTTGCTTTTACTTTTCTTTGGGCTAATATTTTATTGATTTTTTCATCAATATTGTCACTAGAGACATTTTGTTGATTGTATTTTTTAAAAATATAAGTAAAAGAATATGTTCCATTATTAGGATTTATTTTAACATCATCAATTATCCATGAGTCATTTTTCATATCTTGAAGATTTTTTTCACCCTTACATAGGCCACCATCTAGATTGACATATTCAATTTGTGAGATGGATGTTAAATTTTCTTTATAACATAAGGTTTGTTGAGCATATAAACTGCTAGTAGCTAAAAGTGATAGAAGTAAAAATTTAAGAGTTTTATTTTTGATCATTAATTATCCTTTGGCTAGGATAATAGCATATAACAAATAAAAAAAGCCTAAGGAAAATCCTCAGGCTTTTAATATTTTAACAATTAAGTAAAAAATACTAGAAAGAGTATTTAGCACCTAAAGTTAATTCTGATTTATCATTATTTGTATTATCTATGTCAGTTGACTCATAGTTTGCATAAACTGAGAAGTTTGAAGACATTTTATTTGTATAAGTTAATTTATATGCAGTCATATCATTAGTACCAGATACATCTTGGTCTAAAGAAACATATGTTAATTTAACATTGTTAGTTGCATTGATATCAAAAGCAATACTTGCTTGAATAGCAGAAGCATCAGCATGATCTTGTAATTCAATACCAGCTACAGAAATATTTGATGCAGCAGTATCATCTTGACTAACAGTAGTTTCTCCACCATCTTTATCATTAGCTGCATAAGCTAAACCTAAAGAAACCATACCTAAATCAGCACCAATAGATACTTTAACTTGATTTTGATCTTTAGTACCGTCTAAACCAGTCATTTGAGCATAATCTAAACCTAAAGAAATCATTTCAATATTTCCAGATAGACCTAAAGCTAAGAAGTTTGCATCAGTTTTAGCAGTACCTACAGTACCAATTTGTGCAACATAAGTTACATAATATGATACAGGATCAATTGAACCATTTGCAGTAATGTATGCTAAATCATCTGCACCATTAGCAGTTGTAGCATTTGAGTATGCGTAACCAGCAGTTAATGCAATAGCTCCAAAGTCTTTAGAGAAAGAGATTCCATCTGCATTTGAACCATCAGTTAATGGAGCTGACATTAAACCAAAATTTGTAGTAAACATAGAGTTTTTGTATGTAAAGTAAGCTCTATCTACCTCTAAAGATAAAGAAGAAGAATCTACACCATCTTCTTTTTCATCATCATCTTCTTTTTCATCTAATCTGATTGTCGCAGTAACCATATCGTTAACAGGAATAACAGCTTGGATTCTTATATCAAGATCATGTTGACCATCTTTATCAGCAGTTGCTTTGTTACTGTTGTTTACTTTTTCCATAGTGTAAGATACAAATCCAGATACTTTAACACCTTTGATTGCTTCAGTTAAATCAACTGCAGATGCAGATGTTAATCCAGATATAGCCAATGCAGCTACTAAACTCATTTTTGCGATTTTTTTCATTTGTTCTCCTAAAATTTCGAAATTTATTTTTAATCAGTAATCAGGGCGCGCGAACTGCCTTTTTTCCAATTGCTTGGCATAAAAAGACTTTCCTGAAAGACCGTTGAGAAAATACTACAAGGAATATTTTTAAATTTAACTTAAACGAGATGTAAATTTGCCAAATTTTTGCCAAATTTAAGAAAATGCTATACAAAATGTACTATTTATAGAATATTAATAGGTTTTTTTTTGTTTTTATAATGAAACTGATACAAAACAATCAGGAAGAATATCCGGTTTTGTGATTTTTAATCTGAGTTTTTTCATCTTGTAAGATGTCTCTAAATCATTTTTGATGAAAAGTAGGGCATCTTCAAGTAATTCAAATTTTTTATTTATCATGATGTTTTTTATATCATTAGCAACGAGGGAATAATCAATGAAAGAATCTTTTTGATAAGTATAAATAAAGGATGCGTTGATGATTACTTTTTGTTCTTTTATTCTTTCTATTGGAAGTATTCCTATGATGCAGTTGAAGCTTAGTTCTTTGATTTGTATTTTCATTTTTAGTCCTTGTATATATATGGTGGGATTTTTTGTATTTTGTGAATTTATTTGGAAGGGGTTGTTGAAGGTTAGACTCAGAGAAAAAATCAGCAGATCGCCTTTTTTTACTCAGAAGAAAAACGCCATTTATATGGCCTTTCTTTTACTCAGAGAAAAAAGCTATGTTAGATAGCTTTTTTCTCTTCCCCTTTAAACAATCTAACAATATTAGGTATGTGTTTATAATATATGATAAACATAATTAAATACATAGGTACATTTGAGTTTATTTCTAAACCATTGTTTAAGACTAGTGCAGCTATTACTACGGCTAATAAACCTAGTAGAGATGAGATTGATGAGATTTTAAGTACTTTTGCACAAAAGCCCCATACAAGACCTCCTATTAAAGTAGGAATAGGAAGAAGTACTAAAAATACACCCAATCCAGTAGCCACTCCTTTTCCACCTTCCAGCCCTAAATATATGCTGTAACAATGCCCAATAATTGATAATACTGCTACAGCCCATAAACTTTCCATACTTAATCCATAAGCAGAAGCAATTAATAAAATAATAGTACCTTTAATAGCATCAAGAACCAAAGTAGCCCCTGCAAGTTTTTTAGCCAAAGAAGGATTAATTTCTTTTACTACTCTTAAAACGTTTGTTGCTCCAATAGATTTACTTCCCAATTCTTTGATATTAACCCCTGCAAATGTTTTCGCTATTAGTAAACCAAAAGGAATAGAACCAACTAAATACGCCAATAAATAAAAAAACAGATTTTCATTTATAAAATCCATACAAACCTTCTTTCAAACAATCTTTTATAAAATGATGACCTTATATATACGTAACATTCAAAGTAATATTAAATTTTAAAGTAATTTTTTATAATTTAAAAGGATTATAACAAAAATTTAGTTATATTCGCATATAAAATAGTATTACTTAAGGCTTAGAAAAATGAATAATTTTAAGCGCAAAGGTTGGAATTGAATTTAAAACAAAAAGTATTGGCTTTAAAAGAAGAATTAGATGTAACTATTGTTGCTCACTTTTATCAAAGAGATGAAGTCTTTGATATTGGTGATATAACAGGTGATTCTTTAGAACTTGCAAAAAAAGCAGTAGAAACAGATGCTCACAATATTGTATTTTGTGGGGTTGGTTTTATGGGTGAGAGTGTAAAAGTATTAGCACCTCATAAAAGAGTAATCATGCCAAAAGTTGCCTGTTGTGCAATGGCTAGAATGATTGATGAGTTGTATTATGATGAAAGTATAGAAACACTTAGAAAAGCTGGAATAAAAAAAGAAGATATTTTGCCTATTACGTATATTAACTCAAGTGCAGCTGTAAAAGCACGTGTGGGTGAAATGGGTGGATTGGTATGTACTTCTTCTAATGCTTATAAAATAATAGAAAAAGGTCTGAAATCGGGAAAAAAGATTCTTTTTTTACCTGATCGCTGTTTGGGGCAAAACTTTGCCAAACAAATGAATCTAAAATCAGCAGTAATTGGCGAAGATGAAAATTTACAAGATGCTGATGTTATTTGTTACAATGGTTTTTGTTCGGTTCATCAATTGTTTTCAGTAGATGATATTGAGTTTTATAGAGAAAAATATCCTGGTATCTTAATAGCAGTCCATCCTGAATGTGATCCCTCAATTTGTGATTTGGCTGATTTTGTAGGTTCCACTTCACAGTTAATTAAATATATTAAAGAATTACCAATTGAGCAAAAAGTAGCAGTGGGTACTGAATACAATATGGTTTCACGTTTACGAACTAAAAATACCTATATTTTAAGCTCAACTAAACCTGAGTGTCCAACAATGAATGAAACAACACTTGAAGAAGTATATAAAGTATTGCTTGATATTAAAAACGATACGGTTAAAAAAGAAAATGAAGTTTTTGTAGATAAAGACGTAATAAAATGGGCAAGAGTAGCATTAGAAAGGATGTTTGAAGTATGATTCACATAAAAAAATTCGTTAAAAACGCAATTATAGAAGACAATGGGCGAGGTGATTTATTCTTTGATATTGCCCCAAAAGGACGTTTTAAAGCAAGAGCAATAGCAAAAGCAGATGGAATTTTGGCGGGTGTTAAGTATGCAAAAGTATTAGCAAGAACAGAAAGATTTGACTGTAAGTTTTTAAAACACGATGGGGATGTTCTCAAAAAAGGGGATATCATTGCTGAGTTAGAAGGTAAAGCTTCTGTTTTACTTTCAAGCGAACGTACTTTTTTAAATCTTTTACAACATGCAAGTGGCATTGCTACTATGGCAAATTCTTATGTTAAAAAAATAGAAGATTTAGACGTAGTTATGTTAGATACTAGAAAAACAAGACCACAATTAAGAGAATTTGAAAAATATGCAACTAGAGTGGGTGGAGCTATTAATCACCGCTTAGGATTAGATGATTGTTTAATGATTAAAGATACTCACTTAAGAACTATTGATAATTTAGAAGAATTTATAAAAAAAGCGCGTAAACGAATTTCTTGGGTTACTAAAATAGAAATTGAATGTGAGACCTTTGCACAAGTAGAAACAGCTATGCATGCAGGAGCTGATATTATAATGTGTGATAATATGAAACCCCAAGAAATCAAAGAAGTTATAAAATACAGAGATGAAAATCATTCTCATATATTAATTGAAGCTTCTGGAAACATTTCTTTGGAGACTGTTAGAGAGTATGCTTTATCTGGGGTTGATGCTTTGAGTTCGGGTTCAATGATTCATCAAGCAACGTGGTTAGACTTCTCAATGAAATTCGACTAAAATAGAGGTATAACTTATTGCCTTTTTCTCCTACTCTTCGTCTGAGATATAATTTTTGTCCTCATGTACTAATGTACACTGCGGGAAAAATTCTAACTCATCCTTGATTAGAAAAAAAATTCAATAATTTCTCCCTCTATTTTACTATGATTGTTAGAATTCTTTTTTATTAATTAATTGTTATTAGAACTCTGCTATAATTACGAAAATTATTTTAATGGTGAAATTACATTAGGAATAAGGACTTATTTTGAAAAAAGATTTTATACTGAACAATAAACTTGATAGTTCGTTTTTTGCAGAAGCACTTTCTTTGATTTCAAAAGCACGATATATAGTTATTGTAAGTCATATTAATCCAGACGCTGATACTATTTCATCTGCTTTAGCTTTATCTTCTTATTTTAGTGAAAATAAAATCAATCATAAAGTATTTAATGTACGAACAGCAGATATTCCTTCAAGGCTTGATTTTTTGCATCGTTTTGATAAAATTGTTCAAGAATTACCAAAAACCTTTGATTTGATGATTTCTGTGGATTGTGGGGCAAGATCACGTTTGGGAATACCAATACCTAAGGATATTCCTTTAATTAATTTTGACCATCATAAATCCAATGATGGTTTTGGAACAGTAAATTTAGTAGATGAGAATAAATCTTCTACAGCAGAAGTGGTATATGACTTTTTTAAATTTAATGGTTTATATATTACAAAAAATACGGCAAGTGCATTGTATGTAGGTATTTATGAAGATTCATTGGCATTTACTTCTTCTAGGTGTGATGAAGGTACTTATGAAAAAATTAACTTTTTAGTTAAATGTGGGGCAGATCCCTCATTAATTGCTTCTTTATTAATAAGACGAGATTCTTTGGCAAAATATAGAATTTTGCCAAAAATATTTGATTCTTTGGAATTACATGAAGAAGGAGAAGTCGCTAGTATTTACGCTTTACCTTTATGGTTTAAACAAACGGGTGCTGTATATCATGAAACAGAAGTAGCACTTGATATGATTTTTTCTATGAGTATAGTTAAAATTGCAGTATATTTTAGAATAGTAAATGAAAAAGTTAGAGTTTCTCTTCGTTCAAAAGATAATATTGATGTTTCTAAAATAGCAGCAATATTTGGTGGTGGTGGCCATTTTAATGCAGCAGGTTGTGCAATAGATACACTTGATATATATAAAGCAAAAGAATTAGTATTAAAGGAAATAAGTGAGAAATAATAAAAGTGGATTTGGAAAAGTTGTATTTTATTTAATAACAATAGCAGCAGTATGTGCAGGTGTATTTATTTATATTTCTCCTACTTTTGAAAAAAAAGTACCTACAATTACTTTTAAAGATGGAATTTATTGGAATTTAAAAGACTCTTTAGATTTACAATTAAAAGATGAAAGTGGTATTAAATTTTATAAAGTTACTTATAAAGACAAAGACAATGAAATTGTACTTTTTAATAAAGTATTGCAAAATCCTGAAAAAATATTAAATCTAAAAATCGCACCTCCTGCTTTAGATATGTTTTTTAAAGGAAAAGTTGTAAAAATTTTAGTTGAAGCCATTGATGATTCTAAATGGAATTTTTTAGAGGGAAATAAAAGTATTAAAGAGTTTACTGTTAATATTGATAAAAAAAGACCTCAGGTTAATATTATTTCAAATTCTTATGCCATTAGAAGAGGTGGTTCTGCTATTGTTATTGCCCAAGTTAATGATGAAAATTTAAAAGATGCTTATATCTCTTTTTCAAATCAAAAACGTTTTGAATTAATTCCTTTTTATAAAGAAGGATATTATATAGCTTTAATTGCTTGGCCTGTAGATGTAAAAGAATTTACAAAAGTTACATTAGTTGCAAGTGATAAAGCAAATAATCTTGTAAAAACAAAAATTCCTCTATATATAAGAAAATTAAAAATGAAAGATTCAAAGATAAATATTTCTTCCTCTTTTATTAAAAATGTAACGGTAAATGTATTAGAAACGAGTTCTTATAATGTTCCAAGTTCTTTAGAAGAAATTTTTGTAGAAGGTAATAATATTTTAAGAGCTAGCAATGTAAAAAGCATTGAAGATGTTTCTAGAAAATATATGAATAAAGAAATGATTTCTAAAATAGAGTTAAAAGCATTTAAACGCTTAAAAAACTCAGCAACTGCTGCAGGTTTTGCAAACAGACGGCATTATTATTTGGATGGGCAAAAAATTGATGAAGCTTGGCATTTAGGTATGGATTGGGCTTCATATAAAAGAGCTCCTATTAAAATATCAAATCCTGGACGCGTGATTTTTAATGATTATTTAGGAATTTACGGAAATACTGTTATAATTGACCATATTTTAGGTTTACAAACCTTATATGCACATACAAGTGCTACAAATGTTAATGTAGGTGATTATATCCAAGCAGGTGAGCAAATAGCTAATACAGGAACCACAGGTGCTGTATTAGGTGATCATTTACATTTTGGAGTTTTAGTTCAAGGTATTGAAGTTAATCCTTTAGAGTGGATGGACAAAACTTGGATGAAAAGTAGAATTTTTGATGTAATTGATGAAGCAAAGAAAGTGATAAATAATAAATGAGACAAAGAACAATAGGGCGAAAAGTAGAAATAGTAGGAATTGGTTTACACAAAGGTGTTGCCGTAAAAATGATTCTAGAACCATTAGATGCAGATATGGGAATTGTATTTTATCGCAGCGATAAAGGTGTTTCTATTCCTTTAAAAGTAGAAAATGTTGTGGATACAAAAATGGCAACGGTTATCGGAAAAGAAGGTGTTGTAATTTCCACCATTGAACACTTATTATCAGCAATTTATGCTTATGGAATTGATAATTTAAGAATTATTGTAGATAATGATGAAATGCCTGCACTTGATGGAAGCTCTTCTGGGTACTGTATGTTATTAGATGAAGCAGGTATTAAAGAACTGGATGTTTCAAAAAAAGTAATTAAGATAAAAAAAGAAGTAGAAGTTACAACACCTGAAGGTAAAAGAGTATGTTTAAAACCTTCTTCTCATATTATTTATGATTTTTCTATTGATTTTGAACATCCTGTTATTGGAAAACAAGCCTACAGATTGGATTATTCGCTTGAAGAATATAAAGAGAATATTTCAAGAGCAAGAACTTTTGGTTTTTTACATGATTTACAATCCCTTCAAGCAGTAGGTCTTGCCCAAGGTGTTTCTTTGGATAATGTGATAGCTATTGATGATAATAAAGTAATTAATCCAGAAGGTCTAAGATACCACGATGAATTTGTAAGACATAAAATCTTGGATGCTATTGGGGACATGAGTTTATTAGAATATACAATTATTGGTGAATATACTGCACATGCAGGATCTCATCACTTAAATCATTTATTAACCAAAAAACTTTTAGCAGATAAAAGTGCTTATGAAATAATTGATTTAGAACTTGCGCAAGAAGAAAGCCGTGTTTTTGAACTTGCTTATGCAACATCTAATAATAAAGAGTAGTTTTGTATCAAGTATTCGTTATTTCAATAGCAAAACCAATACAAATTGGTTTATATGAAAACTATAATTTAATTAAGACCTATGATGAGGAAGGTAAAAGTTCTGATATTTTACCTTCTTCCTTAAAATCAATTTTCAAAAAATATGATATTAATGAAATATATTATGTTAATTCTCCTGGTTCTTATATGGCTATAAAAGTTGCTTATGTTTTTTTAAAAACACTTTGTATTGTTAAAGATATTGAGTTTTTTGCGAGTTTTGGTTTTCATTTTAATGAGAACTCACCCATAAAAGCTTTAGGGAAAAAATACTTTTTTTATAAAAATAATGAAATTATTACAGACTTTTTGCATAAAGAGTGTACAATTGCGCAATTTTTATTACCAAAAGTATTAAATACAAAATTATTTAGTAAAAATACTTTGCCCATATATAATTTACCAGCAGTATAAAGGAAGATAATTGAGAATAACGGTACCAGCAACATCTGCAAACTTAGGCCCTGGCTTTGATACTTTAGGTTTAGCAATTAAGTTAAAAAACCAAGTTATCATAAAACCAGCTAAGTTTCATTCTGTTTCACTAAAAGGTGAGGGTTCAAAAAACCCAATGTTAAAAGACAATAATATGTTTGTTTCCATTTTTAATGATTTTTATTTTAATTTGACACAAAGAAGAAAACATTTTAGATTTGAATTTGAAAACCAAATTCCACTATCTCGTGGACTTGGGTCTTCCTCTGCTGTAATTGTTTCTGCAATTGCTTCTGCTTATGCTATTGAAGGACTTGAATTAAGTAAAGACAAACTTTTGAATATGGCTCTTTCTTATGAAGCACATCCTGATAATATTACACCAGCCGTTATGGGTGGTTTTTGTGTAGCAACAGTAAAAGACAATGAAGTTCAATACATTAAAAAAGATTTACCAAAAAATTTATCTGCTGTAATTGTTGTTCCTTCAAGACCAATGTCTACAAATCTTTCAAGAAAAGCCCTTCCTTATAAATATTCAAAAGAAGATGCAACCTTTAATATTTCACATTCGTCTTTATTAACGGCTGCTTTTATGAGTGAAAATTGGGATATGTTAAGAACAGCATCTTTAGATACTTTTCATCAACAATACAGAATGAAATTAATGCCCGAACTTTTTGAAGTACAAAAAGTTGCATTAAAAACAGGTGCTTTAATGTCAACGCTTTCTGGTTCTGGATCTACTTTATTTTCAATTACTCATGCAGGTGATGCGAAAAGAATAGAAACGGCTTTAAGAAAGAAATTTCCACATTTTAAAGTGTTTATTTCTGGTTTTGACAATACTGGTTTAGCTATAGAAAACTAAGCCGTATTGAATTAAGTAATATTTGGATATAATGATTGGCAAATTTAAAAAAGTGTTTAAGAACGTGTATTGTCTGTAGAAGTAAACTTGAAAAAGTTGATTTATTAAGGCTAAGGTGTGAAAATAAAAAACTTGTACCATACAATAACTATGGCAGAAGTTTTTATATTTGTAACCAATGCTTAGATGTATGTTTCGATGTTACAGATGAAACAAAAAATCTAAAAAGTATAAAAAAACTAGAAAAATCACTTTTTAGAGAGTGTAAAAATAAAGATGAGTACCTTGTACAACTTAAGGAGATATTAACGCATGTCAGAAAAAGTAAGAGTTTATGAAATAGCTGAAGAGGCTGGAGCTAGTAGCAATGATGTTATTACGAAAGCAAAAGATTTAGGGATTGAACTAAAATCACCTCAGAGCGCAGTTTCATATGCAGATGCGGAAGAAATTGCAAATTATATAATGACGGGTAAAAGTTCAAAACTACCACAAAAAGTAGAAGAGAAAAAAGTACCTGTTAAAAGAGCAATGAAAATCGTAGAAAAAAAAGAAGAAGAAAAAACTGAAGTTTCTACAACAGAAGAAAAAACATCAGAAGTTAAAAAAGACGAAAGTCCTAAAACTGAAACAGAAGTTGCAAAAGTTGAACACACTGAGGCAAAAGTTGAAGTTAAAGTTGAAGTTACAGCTAAACCAGTTGTAAGTGAACCTGTAAAGAATGCCTCTGATTCAAGAAGAATTGTTCCAAAACGTAGAGGTTTAAAAATTGTTAAAAAAGCAAAACCAGCACCTGTTGTAAAAGAAGAAGTATTTAATAACTTCTCTTCATCAAAAAAACAAATGAAATCTTTAAGTGAAATACTTGGAAATAATTCAGATGATAATAAAGTAGCACAAGCTCAAAGAGTAAGAAAAGAAAAAAAGAGAGTTAGTGCAAAAGCTCATGAGCATGGTAAAGTTATGCATATCAATAACAATCAAAATCATGCTAATGAATTTAATAATTCTACTTCTTCATTATTAGGTGAAGAAGTTGTTTTATTAGATATGGATTTATCTGATACTTCAAAATTATTTGAAGATGAAAGAAAAAAACAACAACAAGCACAACAACTAAGAACTACAAGACCTTCTGCTTTTGGTAACAGACCTAGAGGTTTAAGACGTGGTAAACGTAAAAAAAGATATACAAGAGAAGAAATAATTGAAGATATTACAGCTGTTACTATTCCTGAAGATGTAAGAGTTTACGAATTTGCTGAAGCTTGTGGAAAATCCGCTTCTGAAGTTATTACTGTTTTATTTGGTTTAGGAATGTTAGTTACTAAAAATGACTTTTTAAAACAAGACGAATTAGAAATACTTGGTGAAGAATTTGGTATTGAAGTTACTGTTAAAGATGCATTAGAAGATGTAAATTATATTGAAGATTATGCAGAAGAAATTGATGCAACAAACTTTGTAACAAGACCACCAGTGGTTACTATAATGGGTCATGTTGATCATGGTAAAACATCTTTATTGGATAAAATCAGATCTGCAAAAGTTGCTGCTTCTGAAGCAGGTGGTATTACTCAACATATTACGGCTTATACAATTACACAAAATAATGAAAAAATTACTTTTGTTGATACTCCAGGACATGCTGCTTTCTCAGCTATGAGAGCTAGAGGAGCAGCCATTACTGATATTATTGTAATTGTTGTTGCTGCTGATGATGGGGTTAAACCTCAAACTGAAGAAGTAATTTCACATGCTAAAGCAAGTGGTTGTCCTATTATAGTTGCTGTTAACAAAATGGATAAAGAAGCTGCTAATATGGATATGGTTAAAGCTCAAATGGCAGAAAAAGATTTAACACCTGCTGATTGGGGTGGAGATGTTGAATTTATTGGAGTTTCTGCACTAACAGGTAAAGGAATTGATGATTTATTAGAAAATATTTTAATTCAAGCAGAAATTCTAGAATTACAAGCAGATCCTACTGGTAAAGCAAAAGCTGCTGTTGTTGAAGCTACTATTGAAAAAGGAAGAGGTCCCGTTGCAACTATTATAGTTCAAAATGGTACATTAAGAGTAGGTGACAATATTGTTTGTGATACTACTTACGGTAGAGTAAAAGCTTTAACTAACGATGCTGGAAAACCTGTAAAAGAATTAGGACTAAGTGAAACTGGAAATGTTTTAGGTTTAAATATGGTTCCAGTTGCTGGTGCTGTTATGGTTGCACAAGATTCGGATAAAGAAGCAAAAGATATCGCAACTACTAGAGCTGAGCATGCACGTGCTAAAGAATTGTCTAAATCTACTAAAGTTACTTTAGAAGAAATGTCAGGATTAATTGCTGAAGGTAAAATTAAACAATTACCAGTAATCATTAAAACAGATGTTTCAGGATCATTGGAAGCAATAAAAGGTTCATTAGAAAAAATTAGAAATGATGAAGTAAAAGTGAAAGTTTTACATGCTGCTGTTGGTGGGATTACTGATTCAGATTTAGTATTAGCAAATGCATCTGAGGGTTGTATTATCTTAGGATTTAATGTAAGACCTACTGGTTCTGTTAAAGCTAAAGCTAAAGCGGATGGTGTAACTATTAATACTTATACTATTATTTATGATTTAATTGACGATGTTAAAGCTGCATTATCTGGTATGATGTCAGCTATTATTAGAGAAGAAAATACTGGTCAAGCAGAAGTTAGAGATACTTTTGTTGTTCCTAAAATAGGAACAGTTGCAGGAACAGTTGTAACTGATGGTAAAGTAATTAAAGGTGGATTAGCACGAATCATTAGAGATGGTGTTATTACATATACTGGTAAAATTAAATCGCTTAAACGATTTAAAGACGATGTTAAAGAAGTATCAAATGGTTACGAATGTGGTATTATATTTGAAAACTTTAATGACATTAAAGTCGGAGATTTCATTGAAACATTCATTGAAATTGAAGAAAAAGTTAGTATAGACGACTAGGATAATATTTGAAAAGCGTAAACTTACAACGAACAGAATCTTTATTAATGGAGCTAATACCTGAGGCATTAGCTACATTAAATGATACCAGAATTAATTCTTTATCTATTACAGCAGTTAACTGTAAAAATGGTAAATATGATGCTATTGTTTATTATGATGGAAGTGACTTTTCAAAACCTGAGCATCAGGTTTTGAATAAACTTCTTATAAAAGCATCTGGCGCAATTAAGTCTTATTGTTTAAATTCAACAGGCTGGTATAAATGTCCAGACTTTAAATTTAAAGCAGATACAGGATTAGAAAAAAGTCTTAATATAGAAGCTTTATTTTCTCAAATTAAAAATAAAAAGAGTGAATCGTGAATTTAGAAGAATCAATTAGAATAACTGTCGAAGGTTGTGATGCAATGTTGTATGATATTGTTACAGCTAAAGAACATAATAGGAATATTTACAGAGTTTTAGTTACTGCAAAGGGCGGTATTAACTTAGATAAATGTGCTGAAATCTCAAGATTGATTTCTCCTATTTTGGATTTAAATGAGCCTTTAAATGGGGATTATATATTAGAAGTAAGCTCTCCTGGTATTGAGCGAAAACTTAAATATCCTCATCATTATTTAGGTTCAGTTGGTGAAAAAATTAAAGTTAAAAATATTGCAACTGAAGTTTTCAGAGGCGAATTATTAAGTGCTAATAATGATAATATTGTTATTAAAACTGAATTTGGTGAAGAAACCTTAGATTATGATTCTATTCTTTCAGCAGCTACTTATTTTGAATGGTAGAATATAAGTAAAACATAAAAAAGGAAGTTGAATATTCAGCTTCCTTTTTTTTTACATTTTTTAAAGGAAAAAAATGAAAATTGATGATAATTTTTATATGAAGTTAGCACTTGATGAAGCGTGGAAATATCAATTATTAACCTATCCTAATCCAGCAGTTGGATCAGTGGTAGTTAAAAATGGGGCAATATTAAGCATTGAAGCACACAAAAGTGCTGGCCAAGCACATGCCGAAGTAAATGCTTTAAAAGCTGCATATTTAAAAATACACAAAAATGATGTTTTAAAAACAATGCATGATCCTTTCAAAATTCATGAATATTTAATTAAAAATCATAAGGGTTTTTTTAAAGATTGTGAAATTTATGTAACGCTGGAACCTTGTAATCATATAGGAAAAACACCTTCTTGTGCAAACTTAATAAAAGAATTAAAGTTAAAGAGAGTGATTATTGCCCATGAGGATATGAATAAAGAAGCAGCTAAGGGGATAGACACTCTTAAAGCAGATAATATAGATATTGATCTAGGTTGTATGAAAAAAGAGGCCTATGAGCTTCTATACCCATTTTTAAAATGGAGTAAAAGCAATTTCATTTTTTTTAAAATGGCACAAACATTAAATGGTACTGTTTCAGGAAAAATATCAGGAAACCAAGCTTTGGCTTATGTTCATGCATTAAGAGAAAAAATTGATCTTTTAGCCATTGGTGGAAATACTGTAAGGATTGATAAACCTACACTTGATGCCAGATATATTGCAGGACGAGCACCTGATGTATTTATTTATTCAAAAAACAAAGTCTTTGATACAAACATTCCTTTATTTAAAATTCCCAATAGAAAAGTAATAATAAGTGATGATTTATTTAAACTTCTGGATTATAAATTCATTATGTTTGAAGGTACTTATACGCTCCTTGAAGTACTAAAAGAAAGAATTGATTATCTAGTATTAATCATCTCTCCCAAAATGAGAACAGGTCTAAATGCTATTGCAATTGAACAAAATTTCAAAGTAGTACATGAAAACTACATTGGAAAAGAAAAAATAGTATATTTAAAAAGATTAACTCTTTAAATATACTCTTTTATTACTACTCTCAAAAATTCATCAGAAATTTACTGTAAACCATCGTATAAATTATTATTAGAATCTTTATATCTTTTATTAAAAAATATTTATACAGTCAATTAACATGCTTTAGAGTATTAACAAAATTTTCCAATCTTTCTAAACCTTCTAATATTTGTTTTGTTGACGTAGCCAGTGTAATTCTTAAGTATCCCTCTGTTCCAAAATAAGAGCCAGCTAGTGTAACTACATAAAACTCATTAAGTAAAATATTTGCAAAATCCTCTGAATTACTAATTATTTTACCTTTATAGCTAAGATTGAAAAAATTTTTAATATTCAAAAATATATAAAAAGCTCCATCTGGATTTATATAATCTAGGTTTTTTATTTTTTCTATAGTTAAACATACAAGAATTTTTTTCTTTAAAAGTGTAAGATTAAGATCTTTAATATAAGAAGATTTGTCTTTTAATGCTGCAATACAAGCTATTTGTGATACTTGAGATGCAGAACCTGTTGTTTGACTTTGATACGCAGTCATTTTATTAATAATTTTTTTGGGACCCAAGGCCCAACCAATTCTATATCCCGTCATCGCATACGTTTTAGATGCACCATTAATACATACAATTCTATTTTTTAAATCAGGTGCAAGTGAAACAAGATTGTGTGCAAGAGATAAATCTTTATCAAAAATAATTTCATTGTATATTTCATCCGATACAATTATTATTTGTTCATGTTTTCTTAACTCTTGGGCCAATAATAAAAGTTCATCTTTTGAATACATAATTCCACTTGGATTAGAAGGAGAGTTTAATAATAAGATTTTTGTTTTTTTATTTATTGCATTCTTTAAATCATCAGGGCTTATTTTAAAAGAATCATTTTTAATTATTTTACATTTTGCACCTGTTAATTCAATCATATCAGGATAACTCAACCAATAAGGTGCCAATAAAATTACTTCATCTTTTTCATTTAAAAGAGTTTGAAAAACAGAAGTAAGTATGTATTTTGCTCCACTTCCAGCTGTTATTTCATCCATATTATAATAAATACCATATAATTCTTCAAATCTATTGGAAATTTCTCTTCTTAACTCAAGCATTCCATTTGCTGATGTATATTTTATTTTATTAGCATTTATAGCTGTAATTGCTGCATTTTTAGCACATTCTAAACAAGACCAATCAGGTTCACCGATTGCTAGAGAAATAACAGGTTTATTCCTTTTTTTTAATTCAAGTGTTTTTGCTACTAAAGAGAGAGTGAGAGATTCAGATATATTTTTAATGCGAGTAGAGAGATAATCATTCATGTATTTCCTTTGTGTAAATACTGAAAGAAAGAGCTTATCCTATTTAGCTTATTGGAGTAGCTTAACTTATTAATTATTCATATATAAAGTATAACAATATTTTATTAATAATAAATTATTTGAATAATGTAAATTAGTGTTTAAGAATTAAAGCATTTGAAGAATTTTAATACAGTTAAATTTAAAAAAAGATAAAAAATATTGGGTAAATAAGATATTTTGTTTTTATTGAAAAGCCTACATTTGTAGGTGAAAGAAAGAAAAGCAGCTATATCGCAGTATTTACACGATATAGTTTTGCCTTTTTATTTTATTTTACTTTTTCTACATAGTCACCTGTTTTGGTGTCTACTTTAATTTTATCACCTTCAATTAAATGAAAAGGAATTTGTACAACAGCTCCTGATTCTAAGGTTGCAGGTTTTTTACCACCTTGAGAATCCCCTTTAAAGTTAGGAGGAGTTTCAGTAATAATTAGTTCAACTGTAGCAGGTGGTTCAACTGTAATAGCTACACCATTAAAGAATAACATATCTACATTCATTCCATCTATAATCCATTTTTCAGTATCACCAACTTGGGAATACGTTAAACCAATTTGGTCATAAGTTTTAGTGTCCATGAATTGCAACATTTCACCATCATCATACAAAAATTGCATAACTTTTTGTTCTAAATCAGGTTTTTCACACTTATCACCAGCATGGAAAGTTTTTTCAATTACTTTTCCATTTAAAAATGATTTGATTTTACATCTTACAAAAGCAGCACCTTTTCCAGGTTTTACATGTTGATAATCTGTAATTTTATAAGGTGTTCCATCGAATTCGATTTTCATACCTTTTTTTAATTCACTCATTCCTATTGCCATTATTTCTCCTTAGATTTCTACATAAGAAACGCTAATAGCAGCTTCTATGTTTTCTAATTTTTTTAATACGGTATGATCTATTTTTGAATCGACTAAGATTACAGCTAAAGCACACTCTTTTCCACGTGCCAGTCTAAAGTCTGCAATATTAACACCATTATCACCTAATAATCTTCCAACTTCCCCAATAACACCAGGTACATCAGAATTTCTAATTAGAATCATATTTCCCTTAGGTTCGATATCAAAAGTAAAACCATTAAATTCAACAATTCTAAGAACATCATTATCAAAAACAGTACCAGAAATAGTATTAATACCATTTTCGGTAGTAATAGTAATTTTAACTCTATTAGAATAACCAGTAGAGCTTAGAACTTCTGTTTCTTCAAATGTTATGTTTTTTTCTTTTGCAATAAAAGAAGCATTTACATAATTAACATCATTCTCAGCACTAACACTTAATGCTCCTACTGTTGCAAAAGTAGTTAAAGAATCTAAATACTCTTTAATATCACCTTGAGCAGAAATAGTAATTGAACGTATTGCCGCTTTATCACTTTGTGCTAATAAAAAAGCCATTTTTTGAGTTAATTCAATATATGGTTTAACAAAATTAGGAATTTTACTCTCATCAATTGGTAAATTTAAAGCATTTGGATAAGCAATTCCACGTGCTGCTTCAATAGCATTTTGTGCCGCTTGAATTGAAATTTGTTTTTGTGATTCTTTTGTATTTGCACCTAAATGTGCAGTTACTATAATATTGTCTAAATCTAATAATTTGTTTGAAGTAGCAGGTTCTTTAATAAATACATCTATTCCTGCCATAGAAATTTTTCCAGATTTAAGGTTGTTATACAATGCATCTTCATTATATAAACCACCTCTAGCACAGTTAATTAAAACCACACCATCTTTCATTCTTGCTATTTCTTCTTCGCCTATTATATTTAGAGTTTCTTTATTTTTTGGTGTATGTATAGTAATAATATCACAGTCAAGAATTTCTTCAAAAGAGGATGCATACTTAATCCCTAAATCTGTTGCTTTTGTCGAAGGAACATATGGATCAAACGTTATTACGTCCATTTCAAAAGATTTAGCTCTAAGTGCAACTCTGTGACCTATGTTACCAAAACCAATAACACCTAATTTTTTACCAAATAATTCTCTACCATACCAGTCTTCTCTTTTCCAGATTCTTTGATCTTTTAATTGAGAGTGTGCATAAGGCATTTTTCTCATACAAGAAAGTAAATGAGTCATAGTAAGTTCAACTGCTGCAATTGTATTAGCTGTAGGAACGTTCATAGCGATGATTCCTCTTTTACTACAACCATCCATATCTACATTATCATAACCAACACCAGCTCTAATAAGAGCTTTTAAATTTGTTGCAGATGAAAGAAATCTTTCATCTACATCTGTTGAGGATCTCGTAATTACGACATCAGCATCTTTAACTACATCTAATAAAGCAGTTTTATCAATATCGGCCGCGTAAACGTAATTTATGTCTTGCGTATTTTGTAAAATATTTAATCCATCTTCATGGATATGGTCACAAACTACAATTGTATGCTTAGTCATATTATGTAAATCCTTATTTCATTTGGTCTTTTAATAAATCACCTAAAGTCATAGATGAAGTATCATTTACTTCTTTTAATAATTCTCTTTGTTGTTGTTGCTCTAATCTTTTAATAGATAATCTAACTCTATTTCTTTTAGTATCAATATTCACAATTACTGCTTCAATTTCTTTACCAATTTCTAATGCTTCTGGTTCTTCAGCTAAAGGTCCAAAGTCTTCAGTTCGTACAAGACCATCTAAGTTATCTTCAATTTTAATGAATAAACCAAAGTCTTTTAAGTCTTTAATTTGCCCTTTAATAATGTCTCCAACTTTATTAGCTGCTTGGAATGCTTGTGCAGGTGATTCAGAAATTTCTTTAACAGATAAAGAAATATTTTCTTTGTCAGAATCAATTTTAATGATTTTAACTTCAACATCATCGCCTTTTTTGTAAATTAATTTACATTTAGCATTTGATTCCCAAGAAGCTTCTTCATTGTGTAATAAACCATCAACTTCACCAATAGTAACAAAAGCACCAAATTCAGTTAATGTTGCAATTTTACCAGTAACAATGTCACCTGTTTTATTTTCTTTTTTGAATTTAGCAAAAGGTTTTTCTTGTAATGTTTTTAATGATACTCTTAATCTTTTTTTATCAATTTCAAGTTCAATTACTTCAACATTAATTTCTTCACCTAAAGTAAGAATGTCTTTTGGGTTTTTTAAGTTTTTATTCCATGAAATTTCAGAAATATGTAATAAACCTTCAATATCATTTCCTAAATCAACAAATGCACCATAAGATTCAAAGTTAGAAACAGTAACAGTAATAGTATCACCTACTTCTAATTCGTCTCTAATTTCTTCCCAAGGGTTTGGAAGTGCTGCTTTGATTGATAATGATAAATGTTGTTTTGTTTTTTCATATGAAAGAATAGCAACAGTAACTTCATCACCTTCATCATAATAATTTGCAGGATTAACAGGACCTTTATAAGAAATCTCGTTATAGTTAACCAATCCATCAATACCGTCTAAATCAATAAACATACCGTAAGATGTAATTTTTTTGATGATTCCATTAACTGGTTCACCTTTTTCAATTATGATTGCAACTTTAGAATCTTTTTCAGCTTTAGAATCTTCAATTAATTTTTTTCTAGAAACAATAATTGAATTTTGTGCTGCATTTACTTTTAAAACTTTCGCTTTAATTTTTTTACCAACAGCACCAATTGCTTTTAAGTAAGACTGAGCCATAGGCATGAAATATTCACAACCATTCTCATCTTCAAGTACAAATCCACCTCTGTTTTTTACAGAAATAATTTTACCCTCAATTACAATACCTTCAACATCTTCACCGTGTTCAGCGATAAATGCATCAAATTTTTCTTTTTGAAGTACTTTTCTGTAAGAAATAGAAGGTCTTTCACCTCTTACACCTAAAAGCATAACAGGGATATCATCACCCTTATTAAACTTTAATTCACCATTAACTGTGATTTCAGAAACATAAAGTTGACCTTCGATCTTTTGACCAACGTCTACTAAAACTCTGTCACCTTCGATTTCTACAACCACACCTGTTACTACAGAGTTATTCTCTGTATTTTCAAAAGACTCGTTAAGCATTTGCTCAAAATCGAACTCTTCGCCTAAATCAATGTCATCAATACCCATATTATTCCTTCGTATTTACCGTATTTATTAAATGCGAAGATTATATCTAAGTTTCCCTTAATACTTGCCCTATATTTTTTCTATATATTTCTGTACAGCTTGTATTACCCAATCAGGTGTTGAAGCACCTGCAGTAAGTCCACAGTTACTTTTATTATTGAACCATTGGGGTTTTAAATCTTTCTCGTTTTCGATTAAATACGAGTCTTTGCAGTTCTCAATACAAATGGAATGAAGTTGTTTGGTATTGGACGAGTTTTTTCCACCAATTACTATCATAATGTCAACTTTTTGAGACAGTTCTTTTGCTGCATCTTGATTTTCAAGCGTTGCATCACAAATAGTATTAAATACTCTTACTTCTTTGTTTTTTAAAATAAGCGCGTTTACAATTTCAAGATATTTTTCTTTCTTTTTTGTTGTTTGCGCAATGGTTGCAACTTTATCGTGTTTAAATTTAATGCTATCTATCTCTTTTGGATTGATTACAATATGAACATCCTCTTGGTCTTCACCATAAGACTGTACACCCTTAACTTCTGGATGATTACTGTCTCCAAAAATTAAAATGGAATACCCTTCTTTAGACATCTTTTTAACAATTTGTTGAGGCGTTGTTACAAAAGGGCAGGTTGCATTAATTACTTTTGTATCTTTAGCTCTTAAAAACTTCAAATCATTTTTAGGAATTCCATGGGTTCTAATAATTATGGTTTGATTGTCTTTTACATCTTCTAGTTTTTCATATAAACCTACATTATAATCATTTTGTAAACGATCGATTTCATTTTGATTATGTATTAAAGGTCCCATTGTTGCAGCATTTTTATGTTTCTCTGCGATTTCAATGGCTCTTTTTACACCAAAACAAAAACCATAAGAAGCCGCTAGTTCTACTTTCATTATGTTTTCCTTAAATCATCTAAGATATCAAAAAAATTAGGAAAGGAGGTTTGAATACATTCTATGTCTTTAATTTCCATACCACACTTAAGTCCTGCAATTGCAAAACTCATGGCAATTCTATGATCTCCATGTGAATCGATACTTGCTTTTTGTAAGTTTCCACCTATTATTTCGTAACCATCATCAAACTCATTGAAGTTTATATTGCACAGTTTAAGGTTATTTACAACAGAAGCTATTCTGTCACTTTCTTTTACTCTTAACTCTTTTGCATTAGAAACTTTAGATATTCCTTTAGCACAAGCCATAGCAATAGCAAGAGCAGGTAATTCATCTATTAACCAAGGAATATTGTCTTTAATATGAACAGGCTTTAATTCACTCTGTTCTACTACAATATCTCCCATAGGTTCATATTTATTTTCTTTCAATATAAACTCTATTTTTGCACCCATTTTCTCAAGAATTTTATAGGCTTCTATTCGTGTAGGATTTAAGGTTACATTCTTTAATACAACTTTTGCATTAGGAGTAATTGCAGCTGCCACTGCAAAAAAGAAGGCAGAGGAGGGATCCGTTGGAACAGTAATTTCTAGAGGTTTAAGTTTTCCTTTTAAGGGGCTTATATTAATAAAACCTTCTTCATCTGTAAAAATATCAGCTCCCATCCCTTTAAGCATTCTCTCTGTATGGTCTCTTGTTAATTCGTTTTCTTTATATTTACAAATGCCATCTGCTTTTAAAGCAGCTAAAATCATTGCAGATTTTATTTGAGCTGAATCAATGGGAGAAGTATAGGTAAACGCTTTTAATGTTCCACCTCTTATAAATAAAGGCGCTTTGTTTCCATTCTCACGTCCATCAATATTTGCTCCAATACTACGTAAAGGTTTAACCACACGGTTCATTGGCCTGTTGTTTAAATATTTATCTCCACTTAAAACAAAAGCACCATTCATTGAAGACAATAAACCCGTAAATAAACGCATTCCTGTACCAGCATTACCACAGTCCAAAATTTCTTCTGGTTCAATGAAATTCTCATTAGGAGTAATTTCAATGTAAGAACCGTCTCTTTTTACACTTGCACCTAATTGCTCAATAATACTTAAGGAATTAAGTGTATCTTCTGCTGTTAAAAAATTTTTAATTTTACTTGTTTTATTCGAAAAAATTGAAAACATTGCACATCTGTGTGAAATAGATTTATCACTTGCTATTGTGTCAATTGTTTTGTTAAAACTTTGTTTTACTGCTTCAATATTTATACTTTCCATTTCTTACCTTAGTGTAATACTTAATTCTTCATTTAATGTTTTAACCAGTGCATCCATTGTGGATGTAATATCTTCTTCTTCCATTGTTTTATTAAAGTTTTGTAAAACAAAACGAATAGTAAGAGAATCAAATTCTCCTAATTTATCATCAGAATAAATATCAATTAAATTAAATTGTTGAATATTTTCATTTTTTAAATTAATAATACATTTTTTAATTTTTGCATATTCTAAATCTCTAGGAACTATAAGAGATAAATCTTTTTTAGAGGCTTGAAATTTAGAATATGTTTGAGATTTTACTAAATTATTTTTAATAGCAGTAAAATCAAGTTCTGCAATAAAGGTATCATTTAATGAATAATCACGTGCTACACTTGGATGAAGTTTAGAGATATAACCTACTTTTTTATTGTTTATTACAATATCACCATTTTGAAAAGGGTGAATAAAATCATTTAATTTTTCATTATCTTCATTTTTTACTATTTCAAAAGTACCAATACAATTTAATACTTTTTTAGCAAACTCAAAAAAGTTAATGTTTTGAGGTTTTCCTGCATTTGATAATTGTTCTTGTTCTTTTTCACCTGAAAAAACAAAAGCGATTTTAGAACTTTCTTCACGTTTTTCATTAAATACAGTACCAATCTCAAAAAATGCAATGGATTTAAATCCATGTTTTACATTTAATCCAAGAGATTCAATTAAATTAGGAAGCAAAGAAGTTCTATAGGTATTTAACTCTTTTACAATAGGGTTTAAAATATCCAAGCTTTCCTCTACTACAGGAAAATGATATTTCTCTAAAATATCTTTATTGGTAAATACATAAGTCAAGGTCTCATAAAAACCATTTGAAACCGATCTTTGTCTTATAATATTCTTCTTTTCGTACGCTTGTGATGTTTTATTTGTTCTGTTTACTTCTTCTATGCTTAAAGGTTTTGCTTTAATATTATCAATTCCAATAATTCTTACAATTTCTTCTGTTACATCAGCAATATTTTTAATATCATGTCTGTATAAGGGTACTTTTACTCCAAGAACATTATCAATACCTTCTCTTACTTCAAAACCTAAAGAAGATAAAATAGATTCTATTTTTGCTTTTTTTGTAACTTGTCCAATTATTGAGTTTACTTTTTTAACACTAACATCTAAAGCAAGTTTTTGTTTGTCATCAACAAATATTTCACTTCCTTTATGAATTAAAGCACCAAAAGAAGATACAAGTGTTGTAAAATAATCAATACCATAAGAAATATCAGGTTCGCTTCCTCTTGAACTTTTATAATAAACATCACCCGTTTTAATTTTCTTTTCAAATACGTTTTTAGCCAATAATTCTGGGTTTATGTAGGAAGCTTCTAAGATATATTCTGTGTCTTCTTGCGATACTTTTTCATGTGAAATACAAATAGTACTTAATTTTTCTTTTCCATAAACACAATCAAAATTGTTTTCATCTTTTTTAATATGTAAAACAGATAAATCATTGCATTTATCTGTTTGATTTTTAGCATAAGCATTTAATAAAACACCATTGGTATGAATGGCATAATTAATAGCATCTTGTATGTCATTATTTTCATATTTATTTAATAATGCAAGACGAAGTTTGTGCATAATTGGTAATTTAAAATCAGAAAAATCAATGGCTTTAAAAATAAGCGATGCGTCCATTTTTGAATCACATTCTATTTCCAGGCTTTGTCCAATTCCTGAATCATTGTAGTTTAATTTTTTCTCAAATTCATAGGTTTTTAAATTGTAGTAAGCTGCAAGTTCCCTTGCTACTCCGTGGATACTTAAACAATCTCCTCTATTGGCAGTTAATTCTATTTCAATAATGTCATCATTTAATAGTTTGTATTCATTTAATTCTTTTCCTAAAATAAGCTTGCCAATAGAATCATCTAATTCTAAGATACCATTATTAAGTTTTGTCAAACCAATTTCACTTGACGAACAAATCATTCCATTTGATTCAACTCCTCTAAGTTTGGCTTTTTTAATTTTAAAATCATCCCCTAAATTACAACCAACCATAGCTACTGGTACATATTGACCTTGGGCAACATTTTTTGCTCCACAAACAATTTGTACGCTTTGATCTCCTACATCAACTTGACAAATATTTAATTTATCTGCATCAGGATGTTTTATCTTTTGGGTAACTTTTCCAATTACAACACCTTCTGGAATTCTGTTTTTACTTGTAGAATCAACTTCTAAACCAATAGAATTTAATGTTGCACAAATATCTTCAGTAGAAACTTGAGAGATATCAACAAATTCTTGTAACCATGTTCTTGAAATAATCATTTATATTGTCCTAATAGTCTTAAGTCACCTTCAAACAGTGATCGTAAATCTCCAATGTTATGGATAAGCATTGCCATTCGTTCGATTCCCAAACCAAATGCATAACCAGATACGTTTTCATAACCTACTGATTTAAATACATTTTCATCCACTATTCCACATCCTAGAATTTCAATCCATCCTGTTTGTGAACAAACTCTACATCCTTTTGCTTCACAGAAAACACAAGAAATATCAACTTCAGCAGATGGTTCTGTAAAAGGAAAAAAAGAGGGTCTAAATCTAACTTCTACATCTCCAAACATATTGTGTAAAAATTCTTCCATAACATGTTTTAAATTTGCAAAAGAAATTTTATCGCTTGAATCTACAACCAAACCTTCAATTTGATGAAACATAGGAGTGTGAGTAATGTCAAAGTCTCTTCTAAACACAGTTCCAGGTGCTATCATTCGTATGGGTGGTTTTTGTTTTAACATGGTTCTAATTTGAACAGGAGAAGTATGTGTTCTTAAAAGTGAATAATCTTTATTGTAAAAAGTATCTTGCATATCTCTTGCAGGATGGTACTTAGGAAGATTTAAACTTTCAAAGTTATGAAAATCATCTTCTACTAAAGGACCTTCTTCTACAGAAAAGTTAAGATTTTGAAAATAAGAAATCACTCTGTCCATTGTAAAGTTTACAGGATGTAACGCTGCACAAGATAAATCATTGTTAAATTTTGAAACATCAATCTTTTCACTTTGCAATTGTTTATTTAAAGCATCTTTTTCAAGTATTATTTTTTGATCATCAATTGCTTGGTTAATTGATACTTTTTTAGTATTAAGATCTTGAGCAAAAGCTTTTTTTTCTTGATTTGGAATGTCTTTAAGTTTTGCAAATTCTTTTGTTAATACACCTTTTTTCCCAAGTATATCAACTCTTAACGTTTCTAACCCATCTAAAGATGATGAAGTTTTAATTTTTTCTAACCACTCTTTCAATCTGTCTCCATTTTACATGTCATTTATTTTTATAGTTTGAGGATTATACTTAAGAATTTATTAGAGTTTGGTTATAATTGATTTTTAATAATAACAAGGACGATTATGTGTATATTTTGTAAGATAGTAAAAGGCGAAATTCCAAATAAAACGTTATTAGAAAATGAAGATTTTTTAGCGTTTGAAGACATTAATGCTGCTT
Source organism: Campylobacteraceae bacterium (assembly GCA_013215945.1). NCBI lineage: Bacteria > Pseudomonadati > Campylobacterota > Epsilonproteobacteria > Campylobacterales > Campylobacteraceae > Campylobacteraceae bacterium. Next base: position 172,033 of record JABSOM010000004.1, on the reverse strand, counting down.
CAAAAATTCATGCTTTAATAATTCCAAAAGAGCATATTTCTTCTTTTGATGTTATGCCTCCAAAAGTAATGGCTGATATGACAGAATTTATTCAAAAACTGGCATCAAACTTGGAGATTAAAGACTCTGGTTATAGAATAATCACTAATATTGGTGATCATGGTGGACAAGAAGTACATCATTTACATTTTCATTTATTAGCAGGTGAGTATGTTGGAAAATTAGTAGGAAATAAATAAATTAGTCTTAAAAGTAAGGAAGATTTCCTTACTTTATAAAATATTACTCTTCAAAAGAACCTAAATTCACAAGTTTTTCATATCTTTTTTTATACCGTTGTTCAGGTGTTAATTTTCTAATCTCATTTAAAGTATTAAGAAAATAATCACCTAAAGCTTTTATTGCTTCATCTTTTTTTCTGTGCGCTCCAATTAATGGCTCTTCTATAATATCATCAATTAAATTCAACTCTTTTAAAGAAGAGGCTGTAATTTTTAAAGCATTTGCAGCAGTTTCTGCTTGTGCTGGATCATTCCATAAAATAGCTGCACAGCCTTCTGGTGAAATAACGGCATAAATTGAGTATTGCATCATTGCTAGTTTATCTGCAATAGAAATTGCTAATGCTCCTCCCGAACCACCTTCTCCAATAACTACAGAAATAGTAATAGTATTTAAATCAGAAAACTCATATAAGTTTCTAGCAATTGCTTCACTTTGATTTCGCTCTTCTGCTCCCAGGCCTGGAAAAGCACCTGGAGTATCTACTAACATTAAAATAGGGATACCAAATTTTTCTGCCATTTTAGCAGCTCTTAATGCTTTTCTATAACCTTCAGGAGAGGGCATTCCAAAATTTCTTCTTAATTTGTCTTTAGTCCCTCTACCTTTTTGCTCTCCAATAACCATTACTTTTTCTTCGCCAATATAACCTAAAAAACATACTAAAGCACTGTCATCATCAAAATGTCGGTCTCCATGAATTTCATAAGAATCTGTCATTAAACCTTTAATATAATCCATTGTATAAGGTCTATCTGCATGTCGTGCAAGTTGTAGTTTTTGGTAATCGCTTAAGTTAGAAAAGGTTTTTTTTACTTCTTTTTCAAGTTTGTTTTTTAAGATATCTACTGCGGGATCATCTGCTTTTGTTCTCGCAAGAATAATATCTTCTTCTATACTTTTTATTTTTTCTTCAAATGCTAAATAAGTCGCCAAGCGTTTCCTTTTCATTAAGGGCAAAGCCCTTAAACGTTCTAGTTATTTACTGTATTTTCTTAAGATGATAGAACCATTTGTTCCACCAAAACCAAAGTTATTACTCATTACTATATTTAAATCAGCTTTTATTGATTTATTTGCTACATAATCTAAAGGACAATTCTCATCTTGATTTTCTATGTTAATAGTAGGTGGAATTACACCTTCGTTCATTGCTTTTATAGCAAAAATAGCCTCAATAGCTCCAGCTGCTCCTAAACAATGACCAATTTGTCCTTTTGTTGAAGAAACAGGAGGACAATTATCAGCCCCTCCAAAGATTGCAACTAAAGCAGCAGATTCATTTACATCTCCAACAGGAGTGGACGTTCCATGAGCATTAACATAATCAATCTTTGGTTTTTCACCTGTAAGATGTTCTGCCATATCAAATGCAGCTTGCATTGCTCTTAGTGGGCCGTCCATTACAGGAGAAGTAATATGATTTGCATCAGCACTTTCTCCAAAACCAATTACTTCAGCATAGATTTTAGCACCTCTTGCTTCCGCAGATTCAAGTGTTTCTAGTACCAGTGCTCCTGCACCTTCTCCCATAACAAAACCATCTCTGTCTTTATCAAAAGGTCTTGAAGCAGTTTTTGGATCATCATTTCTAGTAGATAAAGCTTTCATTGCAGCAAAACCAGCAATTCCTACTCCACATATTGCACTTTCAGCTCCAACAACTAAAATACGATCAGCACCATTTAACATAATTGTTTTACAAGCATCTGCAATTGCATGAGTAGAAGCAGCACAAGCAGTAACATGAGATAAAGAAGGGCCTTTTAAATTATGAGAAATTGAAATAAATCCACCTAACATATTAACCAATGATGAAGGAATGAAAAAAGGAGAAACCCGTCTAGGTCCTTTTGTATTTAAAGCAATAGAATTTTTTTCAATAGTACCTAAACCACCAATTCCAGAAGCAGAAATCATTCCAAATCTGTTTGCATCCTCATCTGATACTTTACCATTCTCATCTACTAATCCACAGTCATTCATTGCTTCTTGTGCGGCTTTTAATCCCAATTGAATAAAACGATCGGCTTTTTTAACGTCTTTTTTATCCATAATTGTTGTTGGATCAAAGTCTTTTACTTCTCCCGCAATTTTAACAGAAAATGCTTCCGCATCAAAAAGTGTAATAGTATCTATTCCACTTACTCCATTAACAACTGCATTAAATGAATCCTCTACATTATGTCCTATACAGTTTATAGTACCTAATCCAGTTACAACAACTCTTTTCATATATTTAACTCCGTATTATAATTTATGTTTATTTAAAGTATTTAATCTTCCATTAAAGACTCAATACTTTAAATAAAAAACCACAAAGTGATTTTTTATTTAGAATGTATTAATATTATTATGGTCTATTGGTGGTTTTCGATGTAAGAAATCGCATCTTGAACAGTTAAAATACCTTCTGCATCTTCATCTGGAATTTCAATATCAAACTTTTCTTCTAAAGCCATAACTAATTCAACTACATCTAGTGAATCTGCACCTAAATCTTCGATGAACTTTGAATCTTCTTTAACTTCTGCTGCTTCACAATCTAATTGCTCAACTACTACTTCTTTTACATCATCTAATAATGCCATTTTTTGTTCCTTTTAAAAAATTATCTTAGTATTATATCAAAAAAGATTTTAAATCTTCTTTGCTTTTGAATTATACGTATAATCCACCATTAACTTTTAATATCTCTCCCGTTATATATGAAGAATGATCACTTAATAAAAACGCAACTGCATCAGCAACTTCGCTAGCAGCGCCCATTCTTCCAAGAGGAATATTTTTTTCATAATTATCTTTTACTTCATCACTTAATTCTTTAGTCATGTCAGAAATTATAAAACCAGGAGTTACAGCGTTGTATCTTAAGTTTCGCACCGAAGCTTCTTTAGCAAATGATTTTGTCATTGCATTAACTCCACCTTTTGAAGCGGCATAATTGGTTTGACCTGCATTTCCCATTTCTCCAATAATTGATGAAATATTTACAATAGAACCAAATCTTTTTTTACCCATAAATTTTAAAGCCGCTTTACACCCAATAAAAGTAGACGTTAAATTAGCACTTAATACATCATTAAAATCATTAACAGACATTCTTAATGCCAATTTATCTTTAGTAATTCCAGCATTATTAACTAAATACGAAATTTGACCATCTGCATCTACAATTGTTTTAATAGCAGCTACAAATTCTTCTTCTATTGAAACATCTGCTTTAATAATAGCAGCACTTCCACCAGCACTTTCAATTTCTTCTTTGATTATGTTCGCAGCATCTGCACTAGAACGGTAATTAATCCAAACTTTTAATCCAAAACTACCAAGAGTTTTGGCAATTTGTGCTCCAATACCTTTGCTTGCACCTGTTACTAATACATTTGTTCCTGTAAATTTCATTTGTATCCTTTTAAAAATTTATTTTATCATTTTTTAGCAAAATTTGACTTTATTCATCTTTTCCTACTTTTTACTAATTAAGTGATTTACACTCCACGTTTGTCACCCCAAATTCTAATATGGGTTCTGTCGCAATAAATGTAATCATGTTTAATACATAATTCAATAATACGCTTGTCATTTAAACTTAAGTCTTTGACTTTATCTCCCATGGGCATTAAATAAATATCAATTTTTGGCAAAACATTTTTAAGATCTTCAATTTCTTTTTCGAGCTCTTGTATGTTTTTTTCATTAAGTACAAATTTTAAATACGCATCTTTAGTATTTTGTATTATATTTTTAAGTGCAGAAATATTTATTCTTTTTTCATATTTTTCATTTGCATTGGATAATTTAACACTCATTGAAAAGAGAATACTTTTTTGATAGTTACATGTAAAATCAATATTTAATGAAGCATTTGTTTCAATAGTTACTTTATGCCCTTTAAGAATTAAATATTTTAAGATTTCTTGAAATTCTTTTTTATTCCAAAGAAGAAGGGGTTCTCCTCCTGTAATAACAATATCATAGAGTTTTTTATTACAGCGTTGATTAACCTCTTTGATAATATCTTCATAAGAGGTTTTTTTCCATTCGTTTTTAAAACTTTTATCCACGGCATAATAAGTATCGCAACCCCATTTTTTTTCACCCTTAGGCGTGATGTATTCAACAGCAAAACCAGAGCAGGAAAAATTACACTTAGAAAAACGAATGAAAATTGAAACCTTACCTATTCTTTTTCCTTCTCCTTGAATAGTAGGCCCAAAAATTTCATTTAGGTCAAGCATATACCGTGCTTTTACTTTTAGGCGTTTCTAAAAATTCTAAATGTGAAACTTTTACATCTAAGCGTTTCATTTTCTTTTCGATGATTTTTAATAACCATGTTGATATATTTTCACTAGTAGGAACATAATCAACTATGATATAACCTTCATACATTTCTTTGATATGATCTTCTTCATTTTTAATAAAATCCATATCCGGACGTTTATAATTTTCTTCAAAAGAAATAAGATTTTCTTTATTTGTATAATGAGGCAGTAGGGTAGGAAATAAAGGGTCATTAATATCTATTATAAATTTATGATCCAGTGTTTTATCTAAAAAAACTTTAAACCAATTTAAATGTTTAAAATCAGTTACCATACCACCTTTTAATTTATCAGATTCTAAATGAATAATGATTTTACCTTGATGCCCATGAAGGTGTCTGCATACTAAACAGTCATCCAGTGCAAATTCAATATCAAGCTCTTGTGACCAAACACGATGTCCATAACAAAAATCAAATTCTTTTGAAATATTCCATTTCATTATTTAGCCTTATAAGGAATTGGGTCAATAGTATTTGCAAGTGCAAAACCATTTAAGCGTAAACGACAGGAATCACATAAACCACAAGCCTCTTTTTCTTCTTGATAACAAGACCAAGTAAGTTTTAGTGGAACATCTAATTCTAAAGCTTTTCTTACTATATCTTCTTTCATTAAATTAACCAAGGGTGTTTGAATACTAATTTTTGTGCTTTCTTTAGTTCCTTGATTAATAGCTGCTAACATTTTTCCTATAAAAGAGTTTGTACAGTCTGGATATCCCGAACCATCTTCTTGCACAACGCCTATAAATAAAGCTTGTGCTCCTTCTTTTTCTGCTATTGCAGAAGCAATGGATAAAAATATTCCATTTCTAAAAGGAACATAAGTACTTGGAACTCCTTCTTCAATTCCAGAAGTGGGAATTTCTATACTTTTATCTGTTAAAGAAGAAGCACCAATTTGTGCAAAAAAAGGAATATCAATTTCATATTTGTTTTCTATCTCCAAAGATTTACAAACATCTCTAAATGCTTTTAATTCTCGCTCTTGTGTTCTTTGACCATAATTAAAATGAACAGCTACAAGATCATAACCTTCATTTTTTGCCATATAGGAAGCTAGGGTTGAATCCATCCCTCCGCTTAAAATACATATTGCTTTTTTACTCATAGGTTAAATAATCCTTTTCTTTGTTCGTAAAAAACTTCCATGAAATAGGAAGAACTTTTACTTTTGTTTTATTGCTTAATTTTTTTACACTTTTATCTACTACAATTAAAGAATTACAATGACTTAAGGTAGAGACCATACCTGGACGCATTTTTTTACATATAGTAAAAGTTGAGCCATCAAAAAAACCAGGAACAATACTCATTTGCGCTTTATTATTAATATATTCACCTTCTAAAGATGTTTCTATATAATTATGGTAAATGACATTTACGCCTAAAAGTTTGTTAATTATTAGTTTTCCAAAGAGCTCAAAAATTAATGCAGCTGCTAAGGGATTTCCTGGTAAATTCAATACATAAGAATTATCTATTTTCCCAAATACTGTTGGTTTCCCTGGTTTAATAAAAATACCATCAAAAAGTGTTGTAAAAGAAAGCTCATTGAAAGCAGCTTTTGTAAAATCAGCATCTCCTACAGAAACCCCACCTGAAGTAATAATCAAATCTGCATCCAATGCATTTAAAACAGAATCTTTAATAGATTCTATACTGTCTTGTGCTTGGCCTATAAAACTCACCTCACAACCTAATTCTTTACAACGAGAGAGTAAAGTGGGGGTATTTGAATTGTATATTTGGTAAGGTTCAATCTTTTCATAATGTAATTTTAGTTCTTCTCCTGAAGAAAAAACAACAATTTTAGGTTTTTTGATAACTTTTATATGTGAAATTCCTTGTGATGCTAAGAGTGTAATATGTGAGAAATTAAGTATCTCACCTTTTTTAATCAAAACTTCACCGCTTTTAATATCTTCGCCAATAAAACGAATATGTTGATATTCTTTAATTTGTTTATGAAGTTTTATTGATTTATCACTAAAAACTTCAACATCTTCTTTGGGAACAACTGCTGTACAATTAGATGGAACTCTTGCTCCTGTCATAATTTTAATGCAAGTACCTTCTTCCAGCATTTTAGTATTGTTATCACCTGCAAAAATAGTATCAATTAGTGTAAGTATTTTATTTTCATCTTCAAGCAAAATGGCATAACCGTCCATTGCTGAATTGTCAAACTTAGGCAAAGAAGAAGTGGCAACTATATCTTGACCCAGTACTCTTTGATTGGCTTGTTCAAAAGGTAAAAATTCACAAACTTCATTTTTGATACTTGTTAAAATTATTTCATTTGCTATTTTGGGAGTAACTGCCATTTTGTTCCTTCTTGCGTCTTTTAGTCCATAATATTAAGATAAAATATAAATCTTTTATTTGGTATATCTTTGATATAATACCCAAAATTTTTAAAAGTGAGATAATATGGACGTAATGAGTTCTTCCGTACAAATGCATGTTTTTATGCTCTTTGTTTTTTTTGGTATTATGTTGTTTAATTACTATACTGTTTCTACCGTTAAGAACTTTATTAAAATGGCTAAACGACTAAAAGCTATGACATCAATCTATCATATTGCAAATGCAATGATTATTTATACAGGAATGATTTTATCAGCCTTTTATCATGACTTAGCATTTAAAGTATTATTAATGATTCCAACAGGAATCTTTTTAATGGTTATTGAAATTAAACGTTTCAAAAAAATGAGAGTTATTAAAAGTACAGATATAGAACTACAAAAAGCTTTTATTCCTTATGCAAAAAAGATTTATAGAATTGAAATGGCAGTGCTTATTGTAATGTCAACCATTATTTCTTTAATTTAATGCAGTTTTTACATCATAGTGATGCAGGAGCATCTTCTCTTGTTATAAAAGAAGATGCTTACAAATATCTAATTAAAGCCAGACGTCACAAACTACAAGATCAAATATTTTTTAGAAACTTACAAGACACTTCACTTTATACCTATGAAATTTTCAATATTCTTAAAAAAGAAGCAATACTTACTCTTATAAAAAATGAAGAAAAATGCATAGAAGCTCATAAAAAACTTCATATTTTATGGGCAGTGGTTGATCCTAAAACAATAGAAAAACAACTTCCTTATTTAAATGAAATAGGAGTAGATAAAATATCTTTTTATTATGGATCTTTTTCTCAAAAAAACTTTAAATTAAATTTTGAAAAGTTTGAAAAAATACTAATTAATTCATCTGGGCAATGTGGACGTTCTTCTATTATAAAACTTGAATTAATTACTTCTTTAAAAGAATTTTTAGCTTTAAACCCAGATACACATGCGCTTAATTTTTCTAAAAAAAATGTTTCACAAGCAGATTTTTCATCTGTCGCACTTGGGTGTGAAGGTGGTTTCTCAAAAGAAGAACTTTCTTTATTTAAAGAAGAAAATATTGTTGGTTTTTCATCTAAGCTTATATTACGCTCAGAAACTGCTATTACAGCAATGGCTTCTAAAGTATTACTTTAATAAGCCCTTTGAATAATAGTATATTTATTATATTCTTTCTTTATCCTTAGTATATCCTTCACTCTTACAGATAATTTCTTTATTTTAGGCATAAAAAAAGGGCACAGATTTCTCTGTGCCCTTTTTTATTTAGAAGAGATGTTCTAGTGAACTTCTCTCCATTTACTGTTTTTCCAAAGGAAAGCAAAAATAGCAAAGATAACCATATAAATTAAGAACTTAGGTCCTAATTCTTCTCTTTGAGATTTTTTAGAATCTCCTATGTCTTCCATATATGCAATTACTTGAGCTTGAGCTTCTTCATTAAGTCCCACTCTTGGCATTGCTGTACCTTCAAGATGTTTAGCAGGATCATTAATAAATGTTCCTAAGTATTCATGTCCTCTTGATCTGATGTACTGAGATAAATCTGGAGGAGTTTTTCCCATATATGCTTTGATGTTATCAGCAGGAGTTTGAGCAGCCATTGAGCCACCTTTCATATCTGCGTATTTAATACCATGACATCTTAAACAAGCATCAGTAAACACTTCTTTATTTGACATTTCTTTAGGAGCAATTGTTTGTAAATATGCAACCATATCAGCAATATCAGATGCAGGCATCCAATCATAATTAGGCATAGGGTGAACTGCATCATCTACGAATTTATGCTCAACTTTTGCAGCTTTAGCAGGATTCTTAATAAATGCTGCTAAATAATCACCAGAATAAATCTTACCAGCTGAGGATAAATCAGGTGGAACAACACCATAAGCTGCTCCATTATCCGCGTTAGACATTAAAGCAGGAAAGTTAGCAACTTCAATAGAGTGACATGCTGTACAATTAGCTTGAACTAAAGTAGCACCATTTACAGCATCACCTTTAGCTCCATTTAATCCATCAACATCTTTAAAATCAAAATCAGCTTCTGCAACTGTTGGATGCATCTCGTGATGAGCATAAGGTTCAACACCCCAATACATCACAAGAGTAAGACCAACAACAACTGCAAGTATTTTTAATTCTCTCATTTTACTTACCTCTCTTTTTAGCGTCCATTTTAGTAACTAATGGTAATACTGCAAAAATTACTAAGAATGCAACGGCTGCGTAGAATCCTACCCATGCATTAGAACCTGTTGGAGGAAGTTTTCCATAAACAGTTAATACAATTAAATCGGCCATTAAAATCCAGAACCAAATAAAGAATAGTGGTCTTTTATGAGCTGGTAAAATTTCAGGATCTCTGTCTAAGAACGGTAATAACAAGAATGCAACATTGGCAAAACCAAATGCAGCTAATCCAATATCAAAAGCCTTAATTCCAGCAATATCAAAGAAGAAACCTCTTAATACTTCATACGACCATAAAAAATACCACTCTGGGTAAATATGTGCAGGTGTAACCATATTATCAGCAGGATCAAAGTTAACTGGATCCATAGCAAAGTTATAATGGAAGAATACTAAGTAAAAATAGAAAATCAAAAATACACCTAGAACTGCTAAATCTTTTGAGATAAATACAGGCCAAAAAGGAATAACTTTAGATTCTTTTTTATTTCCAGATAAATATTTTTGTGCTTCTAAATCATAATCAATTTCTTCCGAACTTTGATTATTAACATGAGGAATTCTTAATGTATAAAAGTGTAATCCAATTAATCCCATAATAGTAATAGGTAATAAAAATACATGTAACATAAAGAATCTTGTTAACGTAGCATCTGCTACATTAAAGTCCCCTCTAATCCAAACTACAAGTGCATCCCCAATAATTGGAACTCCACCAAATAGATTGGTAATAACCATAGCTGCCCAGTAAGACATTTGTCCCCAAGGTAACATATATCCAGAGAATCCAGCTGCTGAAAATGTCATAAACAATAACATACCAGAAATCCAAATCATTTCTCTACCTTGTTTATAAGAACCATAATAAATTCCAGTAAACATATGAATATAAATAATTAAGAAGATAACCGAAGCTGCAACACCATGCATATGTCTAAACAACCAACCAAATGCAACTTCTTGCATAATTGTGTAGTTAACAGAATCAAATGCTAAGTTAATATCAGGTTTGTAATACATCATCAAAAAAATACCTGAAATAATTAATATTCCAAAAGTAGTTGCTAATAAAACACCCATTGCCCATAAGAAGTTAATATCTTTTGGAATCCAATATTCAGTCATCATAACTTTATTGAATTGTGTGGTATTTAATCGTTGATCAAACCACTCACCAAGAGAGTTTGCTTTTGTTAATTTTGCCATTCGCTACCCCTTACGCTTGTGTTGCTAAAAAAGCAGCAATTTTTTTGAATTCAGGACCTTCGTTACCTAAAACGATAGTATTTCCTTCAACAGAAAATGGTGGTAAATCAAGTGGTCTAGGGGGTGGTCCAAATGTTTGTGTTCCACTCGCATTAAACTGACCGCCGTGACAGGCACATTTCCAAGTATCTTTTTTCCATGCAGGAATACAACCTAGGTGAGTACATAAACCAATTGCAACAGTAAATCTCTCTTTACCTACAATTAAATCTCGCTCAGAATCATCCATACTTTCAGATTTCTTAAGCACAAATATTGGCTTACCTCTCCACTCAAATGTTTCTGGTTTACCTGGTTTCATTGGGGTTAAGTCAATTGTTGTGAATCCACCAGCAAGTACACTTGGTAATGGATCCCAAGCTCGCTTCATTCCAACAAGTGCAAATCCACCACCTACAGCTGCAACAGCTGCAAATGAATAACCAATAAAATCACGTCTATTAGTATCGTTAGACATTAATCTTCCTTATTTTAAAATAAATTGTCCCATTATAATTAAACTTCACTTAAAAATATATGTTAATGAATAATTAATAACGAAATTGAAAGATGTGATGAAAAAATGATACAGATGGTTACAGCTACCTAAAGATGGTAACTGTTATGACTTGATAATGATTATTTATTGAGAATGATTCTTATTATTTAATAAAATTTATTATTTCTTTTTCTATCTCATCTTTGTTGATAACTGACTTATGAATAATTTCTGCGTTAAATAAATTTTTTATAGAATCTGTGATTTTTATATCAAAACTTGAAGATATTTCATCTAAAGCTTCTTTATCAGAGTATTTTACTTTATCACTTTTTAAAGCATTAAGTACAGTAGGAGAAAATTTTGTCCACTCAGCAGTTGAGTACATTACTGTTTTAAGTTTCTTTTCTTTTAAATTTTCGTATGCTTTAAAACACGTAGCTGTATGAGGATCCATTAAATATCCATCCAGACTTGCTTCTTTTATGATATTTAAACCATAATCGTCATCAGAGTTTATAGCAGAAAATACATTTTGCAATAAAACTAATTCTTCTTTTGTTAAAGAAAATTTATTTTCTTCATTTAAATTGTCCATTAATTCTTTTGTTCTTAAAGGTCCATATAAATCAAATATAATTCTTTCAATATTAGACGATTTTAAAATATCCATAGCAGGAGAGCTTGTTAATTTTAATTCTTTTCCTCTAATATCATAAATTCCAGTATTAATCCATTGGGTTAAAATATTGTTTTCATTAGAAGCAATAAGAATTTTTTCTATTGGAATACCCATTAAACGCGCATAATACCCGCCAAGTGCATTTCCAAAATTTCCAGAAGGTACAATTAAATAGATTTTTTCACCTAAAGTGATTTCTTCTTGTTTTAAGAGCTGGATATAGGAGTGAATATGGTAAATAATTTGAAATAGAATTCGTCCAAAGTTTACTGAATTAGCAGCTGAGAGTTTAATCCCCTCTTTTTGTAATTCATCTTTAAATGTTTGGGAAGCTAATAGATTTTTAAGTGCAGCTTGCGCATCATCAAAATTCCCATTAATTCCAATTACTTTTAAATTTTTACCTGTTTCACATACCATTTGTAGACGCTGTACATCAGAAGTTCCACCTTGTGGGTATAAACAAGCAACTTTGATATTTTCTTTGTCTCTAAATGTATTTAAAGCAGCAGGTCCAGTATCTCCAGAAGTTGCAGCTAAAATTAAATATTCTTGATTTTCTTTTTTAGCAAGAGCACTTAAAATTGAGCCAAATGGTTGTAAAGCCATATCTTTAAACGCCCTTGTTGGTCCATGATATTGTTCTTGAATAAATAAATCATCTTTAATTTTTACAACAGGCGCTGGATTATCTTTATCATCAAAAGCATCATACAAAGACAATGCTTTTTCTAATTCCTCATCTTCAATATCAATTCTAAATGTTTTTAAAAAACTAAATGCCAATTCTTTATAAGAAGAGTCTATATGTGCTTCAATAAATGCATTTCCTAAAATAGGCAATGTTTTTGGAACATATAAACCTCCAAATGAAGCACTTGGATTTAAAATTGCATGTGAAAAAGCAACTTCTTCTTCGTGTTTTCCATCATTTCCTCTGGTTTCTATAAATTGCATGTTTTCCCTTTTAATCTTGTAATAGTTTTTCGATATCTATACCGTTATTTGCATTGTTTTCTCGAATAAATTGAGTTCCAACTCCATCACTTGTAAACAGCTCTAGAATAATTGAATGTTCAACTCTTCCATCAAGTATGTGCGCTTTATTAACCCCATTATTAATAGCTTCTAAACAAGAATCTACTTTAGGTATCATTCCGCCATGTATGGTTCCATCTTTTTTGTATGCTTCTACTTGTTCTTGTGTTAATGTTGATAATAAATTTTTATCTTTATCTAATACACCTACAATATCTGTTAAGAAGATTACTTTTTGGGCATCTAATGCAGCTGCAATTTTAGATGCTGCTAGGTCTGCATTAATATTAAAGCCTGGATGATTGGGTTTTAATGAGTCAGCAATTGGTGCAATTACAGGAATAAAACCTTCGTGAATTAAAGCATTAATAAGTTTGGCATCTACTTTAGTAATTTCACCTGTATAACCAAATTTTCCATGATCTTTTGCTTTTGCTTGTATTAAAGAAGAATCTTTTCCTGAAATACCAATGGCTTTTGCTCCATGATAGTTTAATAAAGAAGTTAGGTTTTTATTAATCTCACCTGAAAGTACCATCTCTACAACTCTCATTGTTTCTTTAGACGTAACTCTTTGACCTTCTATAAATTCAGATGTAATATTAAGTTGTTCTAAAAGCTCAGATATTCTAGCACCTCCACCATGAACTATTACAGGATTCATTCCTACAAGTTTAAGTAAAACAATATCTTCCGCAAACTTTTCTTGTAATTCAGGTGACGTTTGAGCTGAGCCACCATATTTTATTACAATAGTTTTTCCATAGAATTTTTTAATATGTGGAATCGCATCAAGTAGCGTTTCAATTTTTTTAAGTTTTTTTTCCATTTCCATATCTTCTTTAATATTTTAATAGTTGGAATTGTACTAAAATTAAACTTTCTAAGTCCTAAGGTAAATTTTTTTATTTTTGAAAGTAGATAAAATTGCTTCTAATTTGTTTTTGAGTAGAATACATTTATGAAACAATTTTTAGCCCTAAAAGCCAGTGCAGGCTCCGGAAAAACCTTTGCATTAACGGTCCGATACATCTCTTTATTGTTGCTTGATGCAAAACCCAATGAAATATTAACTCTTACTTTTACAAATAAAGCAGCCAGTGAAATGAGTGAGCGAATATACAATACTTTGCTTACTTTAGGGGATGATGAAATATATTTAGACAATATTATAAAAGAATCGGGCCTTGCAAAACAAGTAATTTTAAATAAAAAGAATATTTTATTAAAAAAATTTAGAAATTCTGAACTTTCCATTTATACTATAGATAAATTTGTAAATAAAATTTTACGAGAATTTTGTGGATATATAGGAATTAGTGATGATTTTGATATTAAAGAAGATGATTTAGATGATATCTCTTTAAAGTTATTAAACTCATTGGATGAAAAAGAGTTTTCACTTCTTTTGGATTTTTCTCATTTTGAAAATAAAAAATATCATTCTATTTTTGATTTATTTAAAGTTTTGTATGAAAAAAATGAAGACTTTAAAACGATAAATATAGAAAAAGATTTGATTTTTGCACAAAAAGAATCTTTAATGAAATATGCTTATATCATTAAAGAACAAGTGCTTAATTCTGATGTCGCTTCAAATTCTGCAAAAAAAGCAGTTGATTTTGTCAGCTTTGAAGAACTTATTAAAAAAACATGGTTAAATAAAAATGCAGCCAAAGAATATTCTTATTTTAAAAAATGCTGTAATGATATTATGGAAAACAATTTTACCCTTTTAAAAGAACAACTAGAAATATATTTTAAACTAAAATCTACGTATTCTTTAGGTAATTTACTGCGTTTATATCGTATGTTTGTGAATTTTAAAAAATCGTATAACAAAGAAAAGAATTATTTAGAATTTAATGATATTTCAAATTTGGTTTATGATTTACTGCAAAATAAAATTGATAAAGATTTTTTGTATTTTAGATTGGATGCTAAATATAAACATATGATGATAGATGAGTTTCAAGATACCTCTACCTTGCAATATAAAATTCTAGAACCTTTAATTAATGAGATATTATCTGGTTCCAGCTCAAGCGAAAAAAGTTTTTTTTATGTAGGAGATACGAAACAAAGTATATATAGATTCAGAGGTGGACGAAGAGAACTCTTTGATCATCTTAGTAATGCGTTTCCCTTAATTGAAATGGACAGTCTTAATACCAATTACCGTTCAAAAGAGAATATTGTTTCTTTTGTGAATGAAATCTTTTTAAAAGTACATAATTATGAATACATCAAACAAGAATCTATTAATAAAGATGGATATGTAGAAGTATTTATAGATACTGCTTTAAAAGAAGATGAGAAATTTATCAATGTGGCTTCCAAAATATCTTATTTATTACAAAATGGTGTTGATATTAATGATGTAGCCATTCTTACGTATACCAATGCAGATGTTTTATCTTTATACTCGTATTTAAGTGAGAAGTTTCCTCATCTTAAAATTTCAACAGAAATGACGTCAAGGTTAAAAAATCAAGAAAATGTAAAAGCTTTGATTAATACTATAAAATATTTATATTTCAAAGAAGACATTTATAAAGAAAATCTACATGCTTTAATTGGTAAAAAACCCTTAGAAGAATTAACTCTGCACATTGATATCCAAGCTAATCTAAGTAAAAATTTAATGTATGTGGCTAAATATTTAAAGTTAATAGATGACAATGTAATTAAACTAATTGATTTAAGTAAAACGTATTCTAATATTGTTTCTTTTGTATATGAAATAGATAAACTTGAAAGCAGTATTGAAAATAAAGAACAGCATGGTTTACAAATACTTACTATCTTTAAATCAAAAGGTTTAGAGTTTGATACCGTCCTTTTATTAGATAGAATTAAAAGAAAAAATGTAGACCGTTCTTCTTTGTTATTTGAATACGAAGATGTGGTTTTAAAAAATATTTATTATAAAATACCTAATTTTGAACACTATAATGAAGAGTATAAAAATGCACTTTTAAAAGAAAAAGCACTTTCAAGGGACGATGAATTAAATATTTTATATGTGGCAATTACACGAGCAAAAAATAATCTGATTATTTTTAAAAAAGATGAAACTTCTGTTTTTGATTTATTAAATTTAGAAGCCTATCAAAATGGTACACTTTTTAGCAAAGAAATTGTTCCAAAAGCCAAAGAGAAAGTTCAAGCTATTTCTTATACTGCACTAGATTTAGGAAAACAAGAAAAACAAATTAAAAAAGAAAAAGATACTTCTTATACTTTGCATGCAAAATATTTTGGACTTGCTACTCATTATACGCTTGAAATGATGAATGAATTTACCTTAGATTCTCTGGTTTATGCGCTTAAATTAACTAAAAGTAGATATATGAATTATTTAAGCACAGCTGATTTTATATCAATCTATAAAAGAGTTGAACACTTACTTAAGAATGATCTTTTTATATCTTTACTTAAAGACAGTACGTTTATAGCAGAACAAGCAGTAATGTATAAAAATGAAATTAAGATATTGGATTTACTTTTATATAAAGAGGATTCTTTTATTATTTGTGATTATAAAACCACAAAAGACGAACTCCTTGAGCATGAGGTTCAAGTTTCCTATTATAAAAAAGCCATAGCAGATATTTTTAAAACAAAAAATATTAAAACCTATGTTATTTATTTAAATGAAAAAGGAACAAAAATAAAAGAAACTTTTTAAAGAAAATACCTTATAGAAGCAAAACCATACGCTTTGCTTTTCTTTATTTCTTTAAGATGCGCTTTTGTAATAATTCCACCAAGTGCAAAAACCTTGATTTCATACGTATTACAAATACGTATTAATTCTTCTATTCCTTTGTTTTTTCCTTTATTAGGAGTATCAAAAATAGGAGAGAAAGAAACAGCATCTGCTTTATTTAGAATTGCTTTTTTTATATCTTCTTCATTATGGCAAGAAATAATGACATATAAAGCTAATTCTTTGGCTTCTTTTATTTTATCAAACTGTTGTGATGTTAAATGAACCCCACTTGCTTTTAATTTATGGGCTAAAAGATATTCTTGATTCAGTAAGATATTTTTGATGTTTGAAGTTTTGCAAATATTAATAAATGTTTTGGCTAAATTTTCATAGTCATTATTTGTTTTGTCTCTAAAACAAATAAAGTCAGGTTTATTTTTAGACAAAACATCTAAAAGGTTTTTTTCAAACACTTCTTTTGTTTCTTTATAATAATTGGGATCTGTTATTAAATAAGATTTCACTTTTTACCTTTTTGCATGTATGTAGAAGTATAATATCTAAGAACTAAAAAAGTGTTAAATTCACGATAAATAAGAGAAAACTCTTATTTAACTATTTTTTCCTTCAAACTCTTTTTCAAGACTGTCTTCAAGTATTTTACTTGCAATATCATCTGTGGTACTTGCAATATCATTTGCTTTTTGTGCAATAGCTGCATTTTCTTGTGTCATAGAATCTAAACGAGAGATAGTATGATTAATTTGTGATATGCCCGATACTTGTTCTTTAAAGTTATGAATAACTTCTTTAATCATTTGCGTATTTTGTTCTACATTTTTATTTAAATCTTCATATCCTTCAATCATTTCAGTGGCAATATTTTTTCCTTCATTCGCTTTTACTGTTGCATTTTCTACTAAGTCTTTGATCTCTTTGGCTGCTTGTGCTGATCTACTTGCAAGATTTCTTACTTCTTGCGCAACTACTGCAAAACCTTTTCCTGCTTCTCCTGCTGTTGCTGCTTCAACGGCTGCATTTAGAGATAATATATTGGTTTGAAATGCAATTTGGTCAATTATGACAATGGCTTGTGAAATTGAGTCGGTTTGTTTATTAATTGAATCCATAGAAGAAAGCGTTTTATTGGCTAATTCTTGGCCTTTTGTTATGGAATCTTGTAAAACATTTGAATTATTCGCCATATTTGACATATTGTTTTCGTTGTTTGTCATATTCATGCTAAGTTCTTCTATTGAAGCTGCTGTTTCTTCTAAAGAAACAGCTTGAGCTGTACTTGAAGTATTTAAAGTATTCGTAATATCTTTAAGATTTTTAGAATTATCTTTTAATTTGTTTCCATTTTTTAAATTAACTTGTAACATGGATGTTGTTGAAATTCCCAGAGCATTTACATCTTCATAGAGTTTTTTGATATCTGCGTGAATGTCTTTTGTGGGTACAGAGTTTATGTAGTTATATGAGGCATAAGAAGATAAAACTTCTTGAACATTTTTTATATTGTAGGATATTCCATCCAACATTGAATTAACTACATCTTTTAATTCATTTAATTCTTTATTATTTGAATGTGCCAAAATACGTTTATCTAAATACCCTTCTTTTACTTTTGACGCAACCAAAACAGTATCTTTTATCAAAATATTATCTATGGATAAATTTTCTTTTATTTGCGAAATATTTTTGTTTATAAGAGAGGCCATTTGGCCAATTTCGTCATTGTTTTTAATTGTGATTAAAGAAGTATCGTCTTTTTTATTATTAAGAAAATCAAAAAAATCAACCAAGCCATGCTGTAAGTTATTCATTGGATTAATGACTAAGGTTTTTATTACTAAATAAATACATAAAACAATTAGAAGGATTGAAACTATACTCAATACTAATAAGAGCATAGAGAATTCATTACTTTCTTTTAAGAAGTCTTCTTTTGTACTTCCTAATACTAATTTCCATTTTCTATCTGTATAGTTTTCATGTAAAACTGTTTTATGAAAACGCTCACCATTAGAATTTGTCCAAATATAGGAGTCTTGACCTATTGTTTTTTTATATAAATCTTTTATGTATTTTTTTCCATTAATATCACTAAGGTTTATAATATTTTCACCTTCTTTTGTAGGATGCAAAATTAATGTACCTAAATCTTTTTCTTTGGTACTTAATATATATAAATAACCACTCTTACCAATTTTGATATCTTTAAGTCTTTTTATTAGTTTATTAAAACTTTTTGTATAGTTATACCCTACATATAAGATTCCTATAACTTCATTGTTCTTCATAATAGGATTATATACTGCCATATAATGTTCCCCAAATAAATAAGCAGTTCCAAAATATTTTTTACCTTGCATTATAGGTGCATAAGCGGGTGATTTTTTACCTAAGTAAGTTCCTAAGGTTCTTGAACCATCACCTCTTTTTAAAGAAGTACTTACTCTTATAAAATCATCTCCTATTCTTGCAAAAACGGTGGCAGTAGAGCCTTTTAATTTTGTATAATCATCCACATAAGTGAAATTATTATTCAAAACAATACCTTGTGAAGTGATCTCTGGGGTGCTTACATTATTTACTAGAATACTTTTACTTGTATCCAAAGAAATATCATTAAATTGACTGTCAAAAGCTTCATATAAACTGTCTGCTACATCTTTTAATAAACCATCAAAGGTTTCCAGTGTTTGATTGACTTGATGTAATTGTACTTTTAGCTGAGAGTATATTTGTTTTGTAATGAGATCTTCTGAACTTCTCATAGAAAATATATTGAAAGCCAGTAATATTACAGTTAAAATACTTGCTAAAATAATAGTACTTTTGAGTCTTAAACTTAAATTCGAAAAGAAAGTAAACATTTGTATCCTTTATTTTGGTAAAAAATATATTACCAAAATAAAGATAAAAATAACAGTATAAAATACTTTTTATACCTAAAAAATTAAAATAATAATTATCAGA
This sequence comes from Campylobacteraceae bacterium, assembly GCA_013215945.1. Lineage (NCBI taxonomy): Bacteria > Pseudomonadati > Campylobacterota > Epsilonproteobacteria > Campylobacterales > Campylobacteraceae > Campylobacteraceae bacterium. The sequence goes on along the minus strand of JABSOM010000004.1, from coordinate 152,695 downwards.
CATAAAAAAAGGGGAAACATTTCTGTCTCCCCTTTTAAAAATTAAGCTAAATTACTAGTGATCTTCTTCAGCCATCATAACTGAACCTGCAATATAAACATATGTTAACATTGCAAAAATAAAGGCTTGAAGTACACCAAATGCAGTTAATAAGAAAAACCCAGGTAAAGGCACAATCCAAGGAACTAACATTAATAATACCATTAAGAACATATCATCCCCTCTTACTGAACCAAATAATCTAAATGCTAAAGATATGATTCTTGAGAAGTGAGATATAATCTCGATTGGAAACATCAAAGGTGCTAATATAGGCATAGGACCCATAAAGTGTTTGAAGTAATTCACAAAACCATTGATTTTAATACCTACATAGTTATAGTATACAAATACCATAATTGCTAATGCAGCAGTAAAGTTAATGTTTGAAGTAGGAGATTCAAAACCTGGAATAACTCCCATCATATTTGATAAAAAAATTACAAGCGCTAATGAACCAATTAATGGTAAATATCTTCTAGCATTTTTTTCACCCATACTATCACTACCCATTGCGATAATACCTGTAATATATGCTTCCATAACGTTTTGTGTACCAGATGGTACTAATTGTATCTTACTCGTAGCTGCTCTTACTAATAAAACGATAATACCGATTACTAATGCATAATGCGATAAGATTATCCATTCTTGACCATGCCCACCAATAGCACCTAAGAACGTAAATAGTCTTCCTTCCATTGTCTTCCTTTATTTTGTTGTTTCTATTTATTAATTATTTCACGTATTATAATGACATTAATCTAAATACCTTATGAATCATTAAGCAAAAACTTATATTTGTTTAAATTTGTAACCATTATTTTTCAAATGTTCTTTTATTTCTTTTTGATGCTCAGGACCTTTTGTCTCTAAAGCAATAGTTACATACGCTTCTCCAAAATCAATTTCTACAGAATTTCTATCAAAATCAATTTGTACTATATTCGCATCACATTGTGTAAACACATCTGTAATATCCATTAACGCACCTGGTTTATCCATTAACGTAACCAATAAATTTAATTTTCTATAAGATTTAACCAAACCTTTTTCGATTATTAAAGAAAGCATAGTAACATCAATATTACCACCACTTACTAATGCGCAGACTTTTTTATTTTCAATATCAACTTTTTTATGCATAATAGCAGCCACAGTAACAGCGCCTGCTCCTTCAACAACTAATTTATGACGCTCTAATAAAAATAAAATAGCATTGGCAATTTCTTGTTCACTTACTTCAACAATTTCATCTACATATTCAAGGGCATAGTCCAGGTTTTTTGGCATAACACAGCGTACTGCTATTCCATCAGCTATGGTTTTAACACTTTTAGAATCAATAGGTAGTTTGGCTTCAAAAGATTCTTTCATTGCTCTAGCACCAGTTGCAACTACTCCAATTATTTTGATATCAGGATTCATACTTTTAGCAGCAATTGCAATTCCTGCAATTAAACCTCCACCACCAATAGGAACAAGTATTTCTTCTACGTTTTCACATTGCTCAAGAATTTCAAGACCAAGTGTTCCTTGTCCCGCAATAACTTTATCATCAGCAAAAGGATGAATAAAAGGCTGATTGTTTTTATTTGAAAATTCTTTTGCTGCTTCATATGCTTCATCATAATTAGCACCTTGTAAAACAACAGTCGCACCATAAAGTTTAACCCCAGATACTTTAGTAAGAGGTGTTGATTCAGGCATAAATATAGTTGCACTTATTCCAAAATGTTTGGCAGCATAAGATAAACCTTGGGCATGATTTCCAGCACTAGCTGCAACTACTCCTCTGTCTTTTTCTTCTTGGCTTAGCGTTGAAATCTTATTAAAAGCACCTCTTAATTTAAAAGAACCTGTTAATTGTAAGTTCTCTTTTTTTAAGTAAACTTGCCCTTTTGAATCTTGGCTTAAAAAAGGTGCGTACGTAATAGAAGTTTTATTTATTATTCCTTCTAATTTTTCTTTTGCTTGGTTTATGTCAGTTAATGTTATCATGTCATATCTTTATAGAAATTTTGGCTTACATTCTAGCCTAAATTTACTAAAGAAAGAAACTTACAATTATTCACTAAAATATTTTTCATAATATAATGATTAAAAAGAATTTTGTATTGAATAATGTATAAGGAAAAAAATGAATTTTACTTTTGTTACTTTGTTCCCTAATTTAATAGAGTTTTATTTTCAAGACTCTATCTTAAAAAGGGCCATTGCTTCAAATTTTATATCTTACGAGTTTTATGATCCCAGAGCTTATACTACTAATAAACATCATAAAGTTGATAAACAAATAATCAGTGGAGGAGCTGGTATGTTAATGACTTGCCAACCCTTATTTGATTGCCTTGATGACATAAAAGCTAAAAATGAAGATGCATATATTATTTTTCCCTTAGCTGCTGCAAAAGCTTTCAAACAAAACGATGCAAAACGACTTGCTAAGAAAAAAAATATTGTTTTTGTTTCTGGTAGATATGAAGGAATTGATGAGAGAGTTATTGAAAAATATGCCAATGAAGTGTTTTGTATTGGTGAATATGTTTTAACAGGAGGAGAATTGCCTTCTTTAGTAATGGCAGATGCAATTTCTAGAAATGTACAAGGAGTACTTGGAAATGCCCAATCCTTGGACATGGAATCCTATGAAAACAATCTTTTAGAAGCGCCATCTTTTGCGAAACCTGAAAATTTCCAAAATTTAAGTGTCACTAAAGAATTCTTAAAGGGAAATCATAGTAAAATTCACGACTTAAAATTAAAAATGTCTATTTGTAGAACAAGATATTACAGACCTAATAAGGAAAAGAAATGAAAAACAGATATATTGCTAGCTTTGAAGCAGCACAAATGGAGTCTAAAGAAATCCCTCAGTTTAGAGCTGGAGATACAGTAAGACTTGGTATTGAAATTAAAGAAGGGACTAAAAAAAGAGTTCAATCTTTTGAAGGTATAGTTATTGCTAGACATGCAGAAGGTACTGCAGCTACATTTACAGTAAGAAAAATTGCTGCAAATCAAATTGGAGTTGAAAGAATCTTTCCATTATACTCTGATTCAATCAAAACTTTTGAAGTACTAAGAAGAGGTAGAGTTAGAAGAGCTAAGTTACATTTCTTAAGAGGATTAACTGGTAAAGCTGCTAGAATTAAAGAATTAAAAAAGAACGTTAAGGCTTAGTCTTAACACACTTTTAATGTTTAAAACATTAATTCATTGTGCCTTACTTTGTGAGGCACAAGCACTTATTAACTATTACAAACTATCACTTGATAGAACAAAACCAAACCAAGCAACACACATTAAAATATACAGCAATGATACACTAGTAATAGTGATTTCTGGCGTAGGTAAAATTAATACACAAAATACTTTAAAATATATATTTAAAAACTATCAAATATCAAAAGCTATTAATTTAGGTATTGCAGGATGTGTAGATGAAAATATAAAAATTGGAAGTCTTTTTTGTACGAATAAAAAACTTGAAAACTTAAACCATGCAAGAATTACAACATTAGATACAATATGTACTAATAAAAATCAAATTTCTACCGTTTTAGTGGATATGGAAAGCCAATATTTTGATGAAATAGCTTCTTTTCACCTAGAAGATATCTATATAATAAAAGTGGTCTCTGATCATTTAGAAGAACAAATACCTACAAAATCTTTTGTAATACAATTGATACAAAATACCTTTAAAGAATGGAAACACCTATTATGAGTTTGAACAAATTTAATGAACATATTTTAAAAACAAATTATAAAAATCTAAGTTTAGACAACCAAACGTTTGTCAAAGAAAAATTCTTGGAATACAAATTTTCTTATCAAGAATTAAAACAAATAATTGATTTCTCAATCGATTTTGTTTTATGGAATGAAGATAATATTGTTAATATTTTCAAAGATGAATATTCTTCTAAAAAAGAAGCCTTTAATCATATAAGGGGAGTTTGGACAGCTTTGAAAAACAAACCCAATTCGTACAGTAACTTTTCAAAAGACTTGTATAAAAAAGATGTAAGGAAAGTATCTTTTACTAAATTTAAAAGTGATACTTCTGCACTTGGGGCCTGTCCTGTAGCAAGTTCAGGTACACGATGCTGTAATTTAATGACTCTTGATGCCGTACAGTCCTGTGGTTTTGATTGTTCGTATTGTTCCATTCAATCTTTTTACAATCAAAATAAAATTGGTTTTGATGAGAATTTTAAAAAGAACTTACTCTCACTTAAACTGGACCCTTCTAAAATGTATCACATTGGAACAGGACAAAGTTCTGATTCTTTAATGTGGGGAAACAAAGAAGGTATTTTAGATGCACTTTTTGATTTCGCACGTGCAAACCCTAATGTGATTTTAGAGTTTAAAACAAAATCAAATAATATTAAATATTTTTTAGAAAATGATGTTCCTAAAAATATCATTTGTACTTGGTCTTTAAGTACGCCTACTATTATTACCAATGAAGAACACTTAACTGCAAGTTTAGATAAAAGGCTTGCTGCTGCAAAAGCTTTAAGTGATAAAAATGTTCTAATTGGTTTTCATTTTCATCCCATTGTTCAGTATGAGAATTATTTAGAAGAGTATGGGGAAGTATACAAACGTGTGGTTGATATGTTTGATTCAAAAAAAGTAGTTTTGATATCTTTTGGAACACTAACTTTTATTAAACCTGTGATTAAAAAAATTCAAGCCCGTTCTTTTAAAACAAAGATTTTACAAATGCCTTTTGAAAATGCCAATGGAAAAGTTTCTTATTCTTTAGATGTAAAAAGAGAAATGTTTAAACATGCTTACGATTCCTTTAAAGCTTGGCATGAAGATGTGTATTTTTATTTATGTATGGAAAATCATACTTTATGGAAAGAAGTTTTTGGTTATGAATATGCTACGAATGATGACATGGAAGACAGAATGAAAACATCCTACTATTCTAAAATCAAGGCTCTTGATGTTACATGATATTGCTCTTTATATTGTAGATATAGTTTCTAGTTTTGGATATGCTGGAATCTTTATTATGATGTTTTTAGAAAGTACTTTTTTCCCTTTTCCTTCTGAGATTGTTATGGTTCCAGCTGGTTATTTAGTATATAAAGGTGAAATGAATATGGCAGCTGTATTATTTTGTGGGATTTCGGGAAGTTTAGCAGGGGCTTTATTTAATTATTTTCTTGCATTAAAACTGGGACGTGTTTTATTAATTCGTTTTGGTAAATACGCTTTTATTAGTGAAGCTACTATAACAAAAATGGAAGACTTTTTCCTAAGTCATGGGCATATATCTACATTTACAGGAAGATTGATCCCTGGAATTAGACAGCTTATTTCTTTTCCTGCAGGGCTTGCAAAGATGAACCTTTTTACTTTTTGTTTTTATACTACACTGGGTGCTAGTATTTGGGTTGTAATTCTTACTCTTTTGGGTTATTACATAGGTGATAAGCAAGACTTAATTAAAGAATACCTTTCCTATATTATTTATTCACTTTTGTTTATTTTAAGTATAATTGTTTTAATTTACTATAAAAAGAAGGCTTAAAATGACAGCAGTGGTTACAGGTTATAGCTCTGGTATTGGAAAAGAAATATGCGTGAGTTTAGAGGAAAATAACTATGAAATCATTCGTTTAAAATCAAGATTAGAAGATAGTATATCTTTAGAGAAAGAAATCAAAGAACTTTTAAAAACGAAAGATATATCTGTTTTAGTAAATTGTGCTGGTTTTGGAATATTTAAACCCCATGAAGAAATCGAAGTTGCAAAAATAAAAGAATTAATTGATGTGAATTTGACTGCGCCTATTATTTTAACGTCACTTTTATTAAGATCTTTGAAAAAAACAAAAGGTCATATTATAAATATAGCTTCCATTGAAGCTACAAAACATTCAAAGTTTTCTGCTTTGTACACAGCAAGTAAAGCAGGTTTAAGGGACTTTTCTTTAACATTATTTGAAGAGTTAAGACGAGCTGATGTTAAAGTAACATCTATTAATCCAGACCTTACAAAAACTTCTTTTTTCGATGCTTTGAATTTTGAACCAAGTGAAAAAGAAAATACCCATTTATTAGCTAAAGATATCGCATCTACAGTAATAGATATTCTTAACTTTAATGGGGTTATTACAGATATTACTGTGCGAGCTCAACGTTTAGAAATAAAGAAAAAATAGTCAGGGCTATTCTTTCTTTAAATATTCTTGTCCCCACAGCTGCATTTTTTCCATAATTGGAATAAGTTTCTCACCTTCTTTTGTTAACATATATTCTACTTTTGGTGGTACTTCATTGTAGATTTTTTTTGAAATTATTTTATTTTGCTCTAGTTTTTTTAGCTGTTGCGATAACATTTTTTGAGTTATATCTGGTAATACTTTTCTGAACTCATTAAAGCGTATTATTTTTTTTTCACTTAAATGCGAAAGTATAAGCACAATCCATTTTCCACTTAATATTTCTACTGTGATTTCAATTTCAGATGTATAATTATTGCAATGCACTTTATTTTGTCTTACATTTGGCATAAATTCTCATTTTTTTATTTTAATTAAAGCACTGTTTTAGCACAAATCAAACCTTTTGTATACTATCCTACCAAAGGTAAACTTCTTGACGAACATACTATGCTTTGCTAGTATTCTAGCATTATTCTCATATAAAAAGAGAAATCAAAAAGGAAAAAAAATGATTAAAAACAAAATTAACACAGGTATATTTTCAGCACTAATGTTAGTAGCTAGTTTAAGTGAAGCAAAAAGTTCAATGGAAGTTTTACCTACGTATGATGAAGTAAAAAAAGAATTAATTAAAATTGTAAAAGAAAACAATGGTGGTTTTTCATTAAACATGTGGGCTACACTTGTTAATAGAGATGGGGTAGTAAAAGTAGTAACTTTTTCAGGAAAAACAAGAGCAGATCAATGGCCAGGAAGTAGAGTGATTTCAGCTCAAAAAGCAAATACGGCTAATGCTTTTAGTTTAACAAACTTATCTCTTTCAACTGCAAACTTATTTACAGCAACTCAAGATGGGGGAAGTTTATTTGGACTTCAACACAGTAATCCTGTAGATACCAGTGTTGCATATGGCGGCTCAAATGAAACTATTGGTATGAAAAATGACTACATGGTAGGTAAAAAAATTGGCGGAGTAAATGTATTTGGTGGAGGCTTGGCTTTATATTCTAAAAGTGGCGAACTTCTTGGGGCTTTAGGTGTAAGTGGAGACAGCTCTTGTGCGGATCACAATATTGCATGGAAACTGAGATCTGCATTAAAACTTGATACTATTCCTGGTGGAGTTAACAGTGATGGTAGTGATAATATAGTAAATGACATTACAAATAAAATAAGTAAAAGTGGATGGGGACATCCCAAATGTAGTCCTGAAGCTACAAACATAGCTAAAAACTTTGCTTCAACTCATCCCCTAAGTAAAAAATAAATTAAACAAACAAGGAAATACTATTTTCCTTGTTCTTAAGCCTTCAAAAAACTCTCAAACTACGCTATAATTCACAAAAAATGGAAAAATATTGAAAGACATAACAGGTTACTTTTTAGAGAAGAATATTTTATTTAAAAAAATAGAAGCTATTAATCTAAAAGATTTGGGTACAAGAAAAAAAATAGATATTTTTACAGCAACCAGTGTTAAAAGAGAGTTTTATGCTATTTTTATATTAGTGGCAAAATCAAGATTTATAAGAAAAAATGCGGATGAACTTATGATTTTATGTGAAAATCTGGCTTTATATAAAGAACACAATTTTAAAAAGAAAATTTTGTTAATATCTTCGCCTCTTTGTTCTAAGTCTAAAAAATATCTTGAAGAAAATGATTGGAGAATTGAAATTGATTTTATGTGATATTGGAAATACCTCTTTTCATTTTTTAATTAACAATGAATCTAAAAAATATTATATGAATGAAACACTTCCTGTTTTTAATGAGCCTATTTATTATATATCTGTTAATTTAACTGCACTTGCAAGGTTAAAAGAAACGACAAATACATTAATAGATGTAGAAAAATATTTGAACTTCCCTACGCGATATAAAGGTTTGGGACTTGATCGAAAACTGGCGTGTTTAAATGCCAAAAATGAAGTAATAATAGATGCGGGTTCTTGTATAAAAGTAGATTTAATGGAAAATGGAATTCACAGAGGTGGTTTTATTCTTCCAGGTTTAAAAAAACTCCATGATTTATATCCTACTATATCTCCTGTTTTAAACTATGATTTAAATTTAAAGCAAGATTTAGATAAAATCCCATTAAGTACGCAAGAAGCAATCTCTTATGGGATATTAAAAGCAATTATTTTACCCATAAAAGAGTTTGCAAAAAACAAACAAATCATAATTACTGGTGGGGATGCAAAAGAACTTTCTTCTTTTTTTCCTACGTGTACCTACGATGAACATTTAATTTTTAACAATATGAAAGGACTTATTAATGCTAACAATTGCATTACCTAAGGGACGAATAGCACAAGATACTCTAGAGAAGTTTGAAAAAGCTTTTGGAGAAAAATTTGTATTTGAAGACAGGAAACTAATTTTAGTAAAAGCGGGATTTACATTTTTAAATGTAAGAAATCAAGATGTGCCAACCTATGTTATGCATGGTGCTGCTGATTTAGGAGTAGTTGGATTAGATGTTTTAGAAGAAAAAGAATACGATTTAATTAAACTACTAGATTTACAATTAGGTAAATGTAAGGTTGCAATTGGTCTTCGAGCGGGAGAAGAACTGGATTGGAGTAAGAGTATTATAAAAGTAGCAACAAAACATGAAGTAATTGCTAAAAAATACTTTGAAAAAAAAGCAATGGCAGTAGAAATTATTAAACTTTATGGTTCTATTGAATTAGCACCTTTGGTTGGACTTGCTGATTGTATTGTTGATATTGTTGAAACAGGTGCAACAATGAAACAAAACGGTTTAGAAGTAGGGGCTACTATTATGGAAACGTCTGCTCATTTAATTGTAAATAAAAATGCTTATTACTCAAAAAAAGCAGCGATTTTTTCATTAAAAGAGAAAATAGAAGCTGTTTTATAGTGGGATTGGATTTATATTCAAAAATTGAACCTTATTTAGAATTAGAAGAGGAAGTAAAAGAATTACACTCAGCTTTTTTAGGTCTTATTTTTGAAAAGAATTTAAACGATATTATCGATATTGGTTGTGGTCAAGGTGCATTTATGATGCATCTTTTAGCCAATGGTATAGAAGTGTATGGAATAGATTTAAGTGTAGAACAAATAAAAGTCTGCCAAAGTTTTAACTTACGTGCAGATGCCATAGATGTAAAAGAAGTAGAAGATACTTTTGCTTGTGCAACAGCTATTTTTGATGTGCTTAATTATATTCCAAAAACCTCTTTAGAAGACTTTTTAAAAAATACCCACAAAATATTAAACCCTAATGGATATTTTATCTTTGATGTTAATACCCTTTTTGGTTTTGAAGAAATAGCTCAAGGTTCTTTAAACATTAATCAAAAAGATAAATTTATAGCCATAGATGCAATTTTTGAAAACAATGAATTAAAAACAGATATGACACTGTTTTCAAAAACTAAAAACAATACCTATACTAAAGAACAAGACAGTATTACCCAATACTATCATGCTTTAGATTATTTAAAAACTCTATTAAGTTCTTGTGGTTTCAAAATAGAGCAAATAATTAATTTTAATCTTCACAGTGATGAAGATGCGGATAAATATATCTTTATCGCTAAAAAGATATAAACCTAGAAAATATTTAAGGAAATAGTATTATGGAAACATTTACTCTAACAATCTTAATATCAATTTTTATGTTCTCTTTTGCAAGCTCTATTACGCCAGGGCCTAACAATATCATGCTTTTATCTTCTGGTTTAACATTTGGATACAGAAGAACTGTTCCTCATATGTTAGGCGTTGTTCTTGGTTTTCCTTTAATGACTATTTTTGTGGGGCTTGGATTAGGAGAGTTTTTTAAAATCTATCCTTCTGCTTTGGACGTATTAAAAGTCATAGGAATTGCCTATTTACTTTTTTTAGCTTGGAAAATTGCAAATTCAAGTCCAGAATTCAAAAAAAAGGATGAAGACTCTCAACCCATGAAGTTTTTGCCTATTGTATTGTTTCAATGGCTAAATCCAAAAAACTGGATTAAAATTATTACGGGTATGTCTGTATATGTTACATCTGTTGAGTATGCAAGTATACAAATCATAATAATAAGTATCATCTTCTTTTTAACGGTGCTTGTTTCCGCAAATTCTTGGGCTATAGGTGGAGTAGTTCTTAAAAAACTTATTAAAAGTCCTAAGGGTATAAAACGCTTTAATGTTATTATGGCAATAATATTAGTACTCTCCCTTGTACCTAGTGTTATATAGAGGAATATAAAAAGACTTTTTATATAAACGAAATACAATATATATTATTTACTACTTGGTATTTCATTACTCTCACTTTAATGAATAGAAAATAACTATTTTTTTCTTTTTTTATACATTAAAGTAATACCTGTAATACTTAACAAGAGTGGACTTAATCCAAGAAAAAACCAAAATAATTTTGTGCCTTCATTATAATAACCAAAATGAAGTTTTCTCAAACTTCCTAGAAACTTGTGGTATATTGATAAATCATTGACATTAGATACTCTTATAATATTTCCTGTGTGTTTGTCAAAAATAATGCTGCTTGAATACTGATTATGAATAATGTTTTGAGATTTTATTTCTCCATAATAGCTGAGCTGTTTTTTTCCTTTATATGGAAAACTGATATAGGTAAGTTTAAAATCTTTTATACTATTTTTTGCTTCTTGATGTAAGGTATCAAGTGAAAGATTTTTATTATATAAATTTTCTTTGACATGATAAGGAATTTCTTTTTTTAATATGGAATTAATACTCCAATAACTGCCTATTATCGCTATGATTAAGATAAGTGGAGAAGATAGAATCCCAATCATTTTATGAAAATCTTTAAAATATACTAAAAGGTTTTTATTAAATCTGAGTATAAAAAAGTTTTTCCAAAAGTTTTTATAAATAATAATGCCACTTATGGCTATAAAACAATAAAAAATCCCAACAAGTAAAAGCAAATATAACCCCTTTTTTTCCAGAAGAAAATTTGCATGAAGTTCTACTATAATATCGCTAAAATAAGAATCATGGTTTTTTAATACGTCTAGTAATTCACCTGTATAAGGGTTTAAGTAAAGAGATTCCCATATTTTCGTATGGTGTTTGATTAAATAAACTCTGTGAGCTTGATCTTTTTTAGTGGGAATTAACCAGCCTACAATTTCGTGCCTAGGCTGGCTTTGATTCACTATTTTTTTTAATTTTTCATAAGAAAGTTGTTTCTTTTTTATCTGTACTTTTGTTACTTTAGGCATTAAAATGTTGTCAACTTCATATTTATAAACAAGAATAGATCCGCTTAATGAAATAATTATAATGGGTATAAATACCGCTAAGGACAAATATTTGTGAATACTACGAAGTGACTTAGTCATTTACTAGAATGTCCATTTTAAATTAAAATGGTAAGACCTTGGTGCACCATAAGAACCTTGAGCCCAGTACAAACTAGAATAGTATTTTTTATTGGTAATATTCTTTATATTAAAAGAAGTAGATACGTTTTTACTTATTTTATACGATGACATAATATCAATAATGGTATAGGCTTTTTGTTTAGAAACAATCATTTCTCCTGTTTTAGGCCCTTGTGTTGCTAGTTTTTGATTTCTATAAATATCATCTTGCCATCTTAGACTGGTTCCAATTTTTAATGCAGGCAAGGATTCAAAGTTATATGAAGTAGATATTTTTATTGTTTCTTGGGGAATATATGTTTTTGCTACGTTATCATCTAGGTCTTTAATACGGAGATTAGTATATCCAAAACTTAGGTTCAAATTCTTATATATTTCTCCTACTAGTTCAACTTCAAACCCTTTACTTTCTAAACCTTCATCCACATCATAGGTTTGTATTCCTGATATTTTTGCTCCTTTTGAAGCAACATTTTTTTGTTTTGTTTTAAATAAAGAAAAAGTACCATTTAATGCGCCATCGAAAAATGTTGCTTTTGTTCCAAGTTCATAGTTTTTTCCCTCACTGGCTTCGATTTGTTTAAAATTGGCATCTATTTTTTCCTGAGGTTTAAACGACGTTGTATAACTTGCATAAATACTTTGATTGTCATTAAGTTTGTATACTATTCCCGCATAAGGTGTCAGAACATTTTTATCTTTTGAGTTGACACTGTTTTTGTAACTGTAACCTTTTGTTTCCCAATTCGATATTCGTGAACCTAATAATAAAGAAAGTGAATCGGTTATATTTATATTACTTGCTGCATATATTGCTATTTGTTTGTTTGTAAAATCAGCAGAAGGCTTACTGTTTGTAATAAAGTTAGGCTTATCAATACTTCCATTCCAAGTGCCAAAGTTTGGAATAATAGGATATCCATTATCTGCATTTAAGGAATCTTTTATAATAGAACTTTGAGCAATACTTACTCCAATTACTGCTTCGTGTTCTCTATTTGCTAATGTAAAAGGCCCATTTACAGATAAGTCAAAAAGATTTTCTTTTACATCAATAGAATAATCACTTTGGCTTGCTTTTAGTCCTGATTCATCGCCTTGTGTGGGAGTTCCATACATATAAAACAAATTTGAACGCTCTTTGTGCGTATTATGTTTAAAAACACTTTGTAATTTCCAGTCATTTTTTAAGTTTTGATCAATTTGTATAAAAGCTTCACTTTTAGTAGTATCCCAAAATGACCAATCAGATGAGGTGTTTTTAGAAACATCATAAGATGTAGCATTACCATTAGTATAATATAAAGGTAAACTTCCCCATGGCCCTTCATTTGTGTTATTTTGATAACGTGAAAAACCAAAAGAGAGTAAAGTATCATCACTTAAGTCTGCTTCAAAAATAGCATAAAATAAGTTATTATCGAAATTATATCTGTCTAAATAAGAGTCTGATTTTTCGTAGGAAGCAACAATTCTTGCTCTAAAGTTTTCATTAATTGAGTCACTACTATCCACCATTATTTTTTTATTATTCCATGAACCTAAACTTACATCAACAGAATGTTGTGCTTCTTTTGTAGGTCTTTTTCTAATAAGATTGATACTTGCACTTGGATCTCCTGCACCACTTGTAAGAGCAGTAGCACCTTTAGTTACTTCAATATGATCAAAAATCTCAGTTGCAACGCCTCCCATTGAATATTCAGCATCAAGTGGTAAAGATAAACCATCCATTTGTAAATTACTAATAGCAAAACCTCTTGCTGTAAATTTAGCTCTGTTAGGTTCTCTTAATTCAACAGTAATTCCTGGCACTTGATGTAAAACATCATTGATTGTATTAAGTGAAAAGTCGTTCATTTTTTCTCTTGTAACTACACTTACACTTTGTGGTGTATCTAAAATAGATAAGTTCATTTTTGTAGCACTATTCATAGAACTAATAGTATAAGAACCACTTTTTTCTGTAATATTACCTGATCTTTCAATAACTTCCACTTCTCCTAAATTTGAAGAATAAGTATTTTTTATAATTATTATTTGTTTAATAATAATTGCGCCATCTTCTATACTTGCTTTTAAACCACTTTTTTCAAGTAATTTATTTAAGGCATTTTGTAGACCTTCAATATTTTTAATACTCTTAGAGGTTTTTCCTTTTAATAGTACGGCATCGACTATAAAAGGTATTTTTGCTTTTTTTGAAATACTTTGTATTGCTTCTTGTAAACTTTGTGCTTTGATGGAAAAGTTTTGTGCTGCATATACATTTGAAGCTAATAAAATAGCCACAAGGGGACTTAATAATACTGTTTTTTTTATATTCATCTGTTCTCCTTAGAATTAAAGCAATTTAATTAAATTTATTTTAAATTGTATGAAAATAATTCTGATAATCATTCTCTTGAACTATAAGACTAAAAAAGAACAAAAAGCGGACACGAATTTAATTTATTTTTGAAATTTGTATTAAATTCTTATTTTTAGTGATTTTAATGGGATAAATCTTAGGAAGGGTTGTTAAGAATATCTGAAACTCATCTTTAGTAAATTTCCCTGAGATAAGAAAATCTTTAATTTCATTGTTTTTGTATAAAACATCAAAGTGTTTATACCTAGAAAATTCTTTAAAGGCATCATTCAGGGAAGTTTCTTTAAAGATTAGTAGATTTTCTCTCCATGAAGCCAAGGATGAAATATCTCTTTTTTCATACTTTTCTACTTTCCCATTATTATTTAAACTTAGGGTCTCACCTTTAAGTAAAAGCACAATACTTTTATTTTTTCCAGAAGCAAGAATATAAGAAACTTTTACTTTTCCTTCTTCAACTGTAACATAGGTTTTGTTTTTTTCTTTATTTACTTCAAATTTTGTGCCTATTACTTCAATCAAGGTTTTTCCTGCTTGTATGGTAAACACTCTGTTTTTATCTTTTGCTACATTAAACATAGCTCTTCCATATAAAAGTGAGATTTCTCTTTTATGAGAGAATAAATCAATTTGCATTTGTGATTTTGCATCTAAACTTAATAAAGAGTTATCAGGAAGTTTGATTGTTTTGATAATATTTTTATTGGTGATATATATTTTACTGTAAGAAGGAGTGTAATAATCATGGACTTCAAAAACTGCAAAACCTATGCTTAATATAAATACTGCAGCCATTAATAAAGGTTTTGTTTTTTCAATTATTTTTGTTCTAAAAGCAGCTTTATTCGCATAAGTACTTAATTGTTGTGAATTTTTTTTACTTAAGTTTTTAAACAAATTTTGTGTTTTTTTGGCTTTCACAAATATTTCTTCATGTAAAGTATTCGTTTTTAGCCAAGTATTAAATTCTTTTTCTTCACTTGGTGAAAACCCTTCTTTCTCTAAGGCTATCCAATAACTTGCTATTTGATTAATTGTTGTTAAATTTTTCATGCTTCAACCTCTTCTAATTTTTCTTGGATTTTCATAGTTGCTCTTGTAATATGTTTTTCAACAGCATTTATCGTAATTCCCATTTTTAAGGCAATCTCTTTTCTTGAATATCCATCAATTGTATGTAAAATGAAGGCTTGTTTTGATCGTGAAGGCAGAGTTTTTACGATATCCATTAAATTATTTTCTAAACTTTGATTTAATATTATTTCTTCTGGTTGTTCAGATGCAGGTATTATATTTGAATTGTCCTCATACGCTACTTTTGAGATATTTTTATTTTTATTTATTTCATCAATTACAATATTTCGAGCCATTTTATATAAATAGGCGCGCTTATTAATGATTTTAATTCGTGAGTCTACTTCTATGGCTCTAGCATATGTTTCTTGAATGACATCTTGCGTTTTATCTTTGTCTCTAACCATGCGTTGTACATAATAAAAAAGTTCTTTATAATAATCTATCATAAATATTCCAAATTTTTTTGATAGATATTATCATAATCATTCTTATACAAGAAAAAGAGTATTGTTTTATCACTTTATTAATAAGCTACTTAGCCCCTGAGGACGAATCTCAACTTTTTATAAAGTAATTATTTAAGAGCTCATACAAAGTGACCTTTGCGTTTATTTTGTCTGCAAGCAGAATTTTCTCTGTACATTCTAGCATCTTCTTTTCTTGAAAAGAAGAAACAAGAAAGCAACTGACACATTGATAAAGCCCTTCGGGTGCCTAAATATTTTTATTTGTTAGCTAAGTCCAAAAATTCTCTCTTGTTCCTGCACTCTCTGTGATAAAATGTACTAACAGTTTTCAGCATTTTGGGCTAAAAAATAAAAGATTTAGCTTTATTAACGTCAGAGTTAAGATCCTTTAGAATGTGATTTTTTTAAATTTTCTTAAAAATAAAGTGTAAACTGTGAATATTTATTCACTTGTTTTTTTATTTTCTAGACTAAATTTACCGGATCCAAATGCAAATAATACAAATAAAATGGATATATACGCAAGTGGTATTTCCATACCAAAATTGGATGCTGCAAAACCTTTTTCTAAATTGACTAAGAATAATGCGGTAATCATGGTGATAATTAATGGTATTGTTGCCAATCTCGTAAATAATCCTATTAGAAGTAATACTCCTCCTATTGCTTCAACTGCAATCACTAAATAAAGATTTAGTAAAGGCAAAGGTAAATCTAATTTATCTGAAAACAAAATGACATAATTATCAAAATTAAGTATTTTTTTACTTACATAAACAATAAAAGTCCCTCCCATAAATAACCTAAGTAACAACAACGATAAATCTTCGAATACTCTTTTTTGACCAAATAATAATCTGTACAATACAAATCCTTTATATAAAATATTTGTAATAGTAAAGTTTTTGTGTTAAGTGTTTATTTACAAGTCCTTTACTCGTAATTTTATATAAATTATTTATTCATATATAAAAAGAGTTTAGGCGTAAAATAAGCATAAAAAATATTATTTAAAATTATATTTTTATTTATTTTTCTAGAATAAAAAATATTTATTTTGAAATTTTGAGGACAAAAAATCAAATTATCCAAATTTTGATGGCACAAAATCAAATTATTTAAGAAGCAGTGAATTTAATAGTAGATTAACTAAATAACTAATATAATTATCTTATTGCAAGAATAAAAGAGTGGTAATAATAAATATCCCCCCTTATGTTAGACAAAGAGATGTTAACTTTTAACTGTCTTTTTTTAACATGATGATTATGAATATTATAAAAATTTACTTTTGGAACAAAGATAAAATCAATGAATTACAATAAGAAAATAAAAAGCACCCTTTGTAAAATCAAAAACTTAGCTTTACATGTTATGGATGAAGATAAAAATACTTTGAAAAATGCCTTTGATATTGCTTTTGATAACGATACTTTTGCTTTATATAAATATTCTTCAGCTTTACAAGAAAAATACAAAGCCATTTTATTGTCAACATTTTCTGAGCTTTCTGGATCTCTTGCTTTTTTGGCTATTCAAATACTTGCAGCAAATGCCATTATGAATAAAAATAACTTTGCAAGAAAAGAACGGTTTTTTAAAAAAAAATGTGGTATTGCTATTAATCATTTGCATTTAAAAACCACACAAGTACAGGGAAGAAAAGTTAAAAATGGATATCTATTAACAGGTACTTTAACATGGGCCAGTGGTTATACAATATTTGATTCTTTATTAATAGGTTTTCATTATAAAGAGTATGAATTAGAAGTATTAAGCTCTTTTAAAAATAGAAAAGGTTTTATCATTTCACCTGCTTGTGATACTTTTGTAGGATATTCAATAAACACAGTAAATATTGAATTAAAAGATTTTTTTGTAAAAGATAAAAATATTGTATCTTCACATAACTTGGGTAATTATTCTAAAAATCGTTCTTTAGCTAAGAGCATACATTACTGTATTTACGGTTTGGGAAAAGCTGCTATTAAAGAGTCCAATAATATTAGTTTTAAAACAGAATCAAAACTACTTTTAAAAAAGAAACAAGAATCAGTTATAGCATGTACGGATGCAAAAGAATTGAGTATATTAAGAGTAGAGTTGTTTTTATTTGTACAAGAATTAATTACAACTGCAATGGTCTTAAATGGTGGAAAATCTATTTTTACACATTCTTCTTTTCAACGATATTATCGTGAAATTATAATGTTTAATAGCAATGGTTTAAATCAAAACCTAAAAGATATTTTTTTACTAAAGTATAAAAATGAATCTTGTCCCTTGTGATTGTTTATGAAGTGTAAAATTAATTTAAAACAATAATCAAATATTTAGGAAATTTTAAATACAATAGTAATAATTATTATTAATTTAATGTACCTTAAATAGGAAATACAATGATAGATATTAAAAAAATGAACAAAGATTTAGGAAGTAAAACACCAGAAGAAATTATTTCCTGGGTACTGAAAAATTCTTCTAAACCTTTAGTTACTACCAACTTTGGATATCACGAAGCAGTAATTTTACATATGGTGACACAAATAAAACCTGATATTCATGTAATTTGGATTGATTCAGGATATAACACAAGAGAGACTTATTTAGTGGCACAAAAAATCATCGAAGCTTTAAAATTAAATATTAAAATCTATACTCCAAAGGTGAGTACTATGAGAAATGATTGTGTTTTTGGAGGAATTCCAGAACTTGATGATGAACGACATGATTTATTTACGGAGCAGTTTAAGTTAGAGCCCTTTAAACGAGCTATGAAAGAAGAAAGCCCTGATGTATGGTTTACTGCTATTAGAAGTGAACAAACAGAACTAAGAGGGAATATGGAAGTATTTTCAACAGGACTTAATGGAGTTCTTAAAGTTGCACCCTTACTTCATTTTAAAGAAGAAGATATGAATGCGTATTTAAAAAAGCATAATTTAGAGAATGTAAAAAATTATTTTGATCCCACTAAAGGTTTAGCTAATCGTGAGTGTGGACTACACAGTAAATTGTAAGTAGTATTAAATGCTTGAAAGAACAAATATACTGATAAATCAATACAATCAATACAAATTACAAGCTCATAGCGTATTTATGTATGGGCAAGAAAAAGAAGCATCTTCTTTTTATACGCTTGCTTTTGAAACGAATAGAAACATTATAATACAAGATACAAGTATAGAATCTATTAATAGAACACTGGAAATTTGTTTGGATTGTTTGGATTTTTGTATCTGCAATGAAGAAAAAAACACTGCTTATTATCTTAATACTACAGGAGATATGTTTGCATTTATACTTGAAGGTTTTTTTTCAAAGAGAGTTAAACAAGATGCTCTAATTGCTTACAGTGAAATATCATTGATATCACAAAGTATGGAACATTGTATTGGAAGCAGTGAATATCTCCAAAGTCAATTTAAAAATCTGTGTTATAAAAATGAAGGTTTGTTAAACAATATGTGTTAATACTTTAGTATTATTTATTCTTAATATGATAAAATCAAAATAAAAAAGAGTGTTATGTTTTCAAAAAATGATTACTGGGAAGAAGAGTTTGAACAATATACGGATAAAAATCTAGAAGATATTGAGTTTGATAATTGTACTTTTGTAAAATGTGATTTTTCAAAGGCTGTTTTTTATAATTGCAAGTTTATTGAATGTACTTTTACGGATTGTGATTTGTCTTTAGTTGAGCTAAAAAACTGCGTGTTTAATGATGTTACGTTTAAAAAGTCAAGACTTATTGGACTTTCGTGGAGTTCCTGTTCTGAATCTTTTGATGTTATTTTTGATGGCTGTAATCTTTCTCAAAATTCTTTTCATCTTTTGGATTTACGACAAATGAAGTTTTTAAACTCAGAGATTAAAGACACAGGTTTTGAAGAGTGTAATTTAGAAAAAGCACTCTTTGATAATTGTAATTTAGAACAAAGCGTATTTATAAAAAATAGCCTTAAAAAAGCCAATTTTGAAAGCTCAAAAAACTATTTAATTGACCCTGCTTACAATGATATCAAAGGTGCATATTTTTCTTTACCAGAAGCCTTGAGTTTTTTAAGTTTATTGCCTATAAAAATAAAATAAACAAAGCTTCTTTTTTAATTTAACTATAAACCTACTGCATCTCTTATTATTTCCATTTTAGCAGCTGCTACTTTTCTTGCTTTTTGTGCTCCAAAATCTAAAGCTTCTTGTACTTGTTTTGGATTGGCTAACAAAGCTTCTCTTTTTGTTGCGTAGGGCGCAAAGTATTGCGTTATTTGATCAAGAAGAGTTAGTTTAAAATGCCCATACCCTTCGCCTGGTGTTTCATATCTATCTCTTAAGTTTGCTAGTTCATTTTCATTCATGAATAATTTACATAAAGTATAAATATTACACGTAGAATAATCTTTTACATCTTCTAGGCCTTTAGAATCAGTAACTATTCCCATAACTTGTTTTTTGATGACTTTTTTACTTCCAAACATATTAATAGTATTACCATAAGATTTAGACATTTTAGCTCCATCTGTTCCTGGAACGGTAGCTACTTTTTCATCTACTTTTGATTGAGGAATTGTTAGAATATCTCCATACAAATGGTTAAATGATGTTGCAATATCTCTTGTCATTTCTACATGTTGAATTTGGTCTTTTCCAACAGGAACTATTTGTGAATCATATAATAAAATATCAGCAGCCATTAATACAGGGTAAGAAAACAAACCATGATTAGCGCCTAAACCTCTTGATGTTTTATCTTTGTAAGAGTGTGCACGTTCTAATAAACCCATAGAACAAGAGTTTGACAAAATCCAGTACAGTTCTAATACTTCTTTTACATCATGTTGTGCCCAAAATGTAGATTTTTCAGGATCCATTCCTATTGCTAAAAAGTTAGCAGCTACTTCGAAAATATTGTTTTTTAATTCATCTTTATTTTTAACCGAAGTTAAGGCATGATACGAAGCTATGAAAGCATAAAGTTCACCTTCTTCTTGTGCTTGTACTATTTTTTGCATAGCACCAAAATAATTACCTATATGTAATGTTCCTGAGGGTTGTATTCCTGAAAGTATTCTCACTCTTTGTCCTTATCATTCTAATTGATATTTTGGGTTTATTATATTAAAAAGTATATAAAAGCCTGATATATAATAAAAAGAATGAATTTAGGAAAAAAAGAAATATAAATGTACGATTGTGATAATTGTTATTATAATTAATGTATACTTCGCTTATGAAAAGAGAAGAGTTTAAAAATATCAAAATTTTATATGTTGAAGATGAAGAATTCATACGAAAAAATGCAGTTTCTTATTTAGAAAGGTTATTTCCTTTTGTTTATGAAGCAAAAGATGGACTTGAAGCTTTAGATATGGTAGAAAGATATGAACCGGATATTATTATTACAGATATAAAGATGCCTAAAATGACGGGGATTGAGTTTGTTAAAAAACTAAGAGAAAAAAAAATAAATACGCAAATAATAATGATGACAGCTTTTACAGATACCAATTATTTAATTTCTGCTGTGGAACTGGGATTACTTAAGTATATGATTAAACCCATCCGACATAATATTTTGTTTCCAGTACTATTACAATGTGCTAAAAATATAAAAGAAAATACTCACAGGGTAAAATATATTTCTAAAGAGTGTTATTACGATCCTTTCAAGCGAACACTTATTAAAAATAATAAAAGTATAAAAGTAAGTAAGAATGAGCTTCTATTTTTGGACATTTTGCATAAAAATGAGAGTAGGGTCGTTTCTTATGAAGAAATTGAAAATAAAATTTGGTACGATTCGTCAATGAGCGAAGATGCTATTCGCTCACTTGTAAGAAATCTTAGAAAAAAACTTCCTGCTGATAGTTTAATTAATGTAGCAAAAGTAGGCTACAGGATTGAAGTTCTTGATTAAATATATTGTTTGTTTTTTATGTTTATTTTTTTATTTAGAAGCTGCTCCTTTACGTAATCAAATTATAAAAGAAGCCTATCTTTCAAAAGATTTTATTAATTATAAACTTTATGAAAAATACAATATCAAAAAAGAGAAATTTAAACAAGTAGCAATAAAACTTCACATTGATAAGCGTTTTTTAGAAAATAAAACCTATTCACTTAAGGTAGTTACAGCTGTCAATGATTTACTTTATGCAAATATTGAATATGAAAAAACCTATGATTCTCTTATTTTTGATGTTAATAAGGACAGTCCAGAAGAAATTGTTTTTTATTTTGTACACAAAGAAGCACAATTAATTAATTTTGGAAGAATACTGGTTAATGACAGTAGATATAAAAGTTTACAAATAAATGAAGGTCTGTTTTTTGGAATTGCTTATGCTATTATTTTTTGTGCATTTTTATATAATTTTATTTTATTTCTTTATACATTTGAGAAAGCTTTTATTTATTATTCTCTCATGCAATTATCTGCTTTAATTACTTTGTATCTTATTCCTACTATTCTAAATCAGACTTTTTTTACGAGTATTGAACAAATGATTATTGATCAAGCAGAAACGTTTGCTTCTTTATTTGCCATTTTATTTACAAAAGAAATTTTAAATACCAAAAACAAAATGAAAAGAATAAATACTTTCTTTAATTTTTTGCTCTATGTACATATTGTTGATTTACTTTTAGCTTGTTTACTTCAATACTCAATTTTATATTTGTATTTACCACGTAGTGTTTTAATAGCCTCATTGGTTCTTGCTGGAAGTATATCTTATTTCAAGGGTACAAAAAGCTCGGGATTTTATGTACTTGGCTGGTGTGTATTATTAGCCAGTTTATTTATTACTGAGTATATGCCTTACTTTGATTTGGATATTGTACATACTTTACATATTGGCTTACCCATGGAGTCACTTGTTCTGACTTTTGCTTTAGGTTACAAACTGAAAGAAACAATTTTTGAAAAAAAAGAAAAAGAGAAAATGTATGTTCACCAAAGTAAATTAGCTTCTATGGGTGAAATGATTAATAATATTGCACATCAATGGAGACAACCCTTAAGTCATCTTTCTTATATAAATATGAACCTTCAACTAGCAAGTGATGACAATGATTTAAGCAAAAAATATTTAGAGGAAAAACTTGAAGAGTCAAATAATCAGTTGGATTTTATGTCTAAAACCATTGATAATTTTAAAGACTTTTATAAACTCTCAAAAATAAAAGAAGAGTTTTTTATTAGTATGGCAGTGCAAAAAGCAATAGATATTATTCATCCTTCTTTAGTATCTTCAAATATAAAGATTAAATATATTATAAAAAGTGATAAAAAAATAAAAGCAATAGAAAATGAATATTCGCAAGTACTGCTAAATCTATTAAAAAATGCAAAAGATGCACTTGTTCTGAATAAGATTACTGATCCTTTAATAACAGTAATCGTGGATACAAAAGAAAATAAAAGTTGTTTAAGTGTTAGTGATAATGCGGGTGGAATAAATCCGAATATCATAGAAAAAATATTTGAACCCTATTTCACAACAAAACAGAACAGCTCAGGCATTGGATTGTATATGTCAAAAATGATTATTGAAACACATTTTAGCGGTGAATTAAGTGTTTCTAATGATTTAGAAGGTGCAAGATTTTGTATTGAGGTTTAACAAAGACAAAACAGTAGAGTGTAAATATTCATTTGAATAATTAAATCTAAATTGAGATTCTTTTAAATGCACTAATAAATTCTCTTTATTTAAACCTCTGAATTTTTTTAATCTTTTATCCACAAACTCTTGCATATTGTTGCTTGTATTTAACATTCTCATCACTAAATAACTCTGTTTTCTTTGATTAAATAAAACTTTTGCGCAGTTTGATTTTGAATTGTTATGAAGAGAATTTTTTATATCTTCATTTAATAGATTATCAATCTTAGGTACTAAGGTAGAATCAGAATCTATAATAAATACTTTTTCATTGTATTCAATAAAATAGTTTACATAAGAACTGGACTGAAGATATTTTAATGAAAAACCATTTGTAGAAGATGTTTCTTCCATATCCAACATCAATTCTTCTTGTTTTCTAAGAAGTAGGGTTCTTATTATCTTGTAATAGTTATTAATGGTTTGTCTACTTAAATTAAGCTCTTTAGCTGTTGTACTAGCTGTATAATCAAGTGAAAAATAGTAACAAATCTGCGCTAACATATGATCTTTGATTTTAGCATTTTTTAAATAGTTTAATATCTCATTTTTACTCATGCGAAAGTATAGATAAAAACAATGTACAAAAAAGGGCTAAAAAGCCCTTTTTATTTTATGAAGTTTTAAATTATATTTTAATACCCAGACTTTTTGCTAAGTATGTCGCTCTTTTTTTCTGGTATTTATTAGAAACAGCTTTTTGAAGGTATGTTTTTGAAGATTTTTTATCATCCAGTTCATGAAAACACAGAGCGATTAATGAATATCTCTCCCCATCTTTTCTGCTTCCTTTTTTAAACTTATAGTGTTTTAATACTTTAATAGCTGTTTTATAATTCTCTTTATTGTAATAAATATTTGCAAGCATAAGTCTGTATTTAGAAGTATGTGCCCATTTAGAAGCATTTAATTCTTTAATAGCACTTTTGTAGTTTTTGGCATTTAAATAGGCTGCTATTAATAAATCAAAGTTCTTTTTATCTTTTGTAATAAAACCTTTTTTGATTGCATCTTTAAGTACAAGACTTCCTTTGTGAAAAAGGTCATTTTGCAATAAAACATTCACAAAATATTTAGCATTTTCTTTTTGACTAATGTATTTTTTATTATAAGCCAGTTCAAGTGTTGCCAAAGATTTTTTATCTTGTTTGGTACGTTGATACAAAGAAATAAGTTGCATCCAATAAGATGATTTATTAGTATAATGAAGTGTCATATATTCTAAAACACCAATGGCCAAATTATAATCTTTTGTTTGTATATAAGAAGAATAAAGCATACGATACCAGGATTCTTTTTTCTTTTCTGCTTTAATTACTGATTTTATATAAGGTGCAGATTTTTTGTACTTTTCATCATAATAATAAGCTAAAGCGATATTTTTAATAACACTTTCTTTTTTTACATACTTGCTATCAAGAATTTCAAAAGAGTATTTCAAAGATTTTTTGTATAAAGATTCTCCTAAATATATTTGAGAAAGATTCTTTTTTAATGTATCTAAATCTTTTTCTTCTGAAACTTCTAAGTTAATAATATTTATATATATAAGGGCAACTTTTTCATATTCATTTTTATTTATATAAATATTTGCTTTTGCTTGATAAGCATATAAACGTTCAAGTTTATTTTCAGATGTTTTAATAATAGGCTCTAGAATTAATAAAGCCTTTTTATATAACTTACTTTCGCTTAGCTTTTGTGCTTCTTGTAATTGTTTGTATGCTGTTTTTGAAATGGTATTTTTTGCATTTAACAAACTTGTTAAAACAAGTAAACAAAGTAATAATTTTTTCAATTTGCCAACCTATAATTATATGTAATCGTTGCATCTTTTTGGATGCCCGTATGTTTAAACTTCCATCTTTTCATTGCTTTTATAGCAGATTTCTCAAAAATACCTTTTGGTTTTGAGTCTAGGACTCTCACATTTGATACATTACCTTCTTTTGAAATAGTAAAAATAAGTTTTACAAAGCCATCGAGTTTTTTAAGTTTTGCGCGCCTAGGGTATCGTGGATTTGCTCTTCTTAATATCTGTAAGGAATTGGCATCAATAAGTCCCATATTCATCTCAATTTGCGCCCCACCTAAGGAATTAATAGCAGAGAGATCAATTTTCTGGTGCTCAATTTTGAAGGGTTTAATTTTAATCGTTTTATTCGTTTTTAGATCAAGAGGTGTTCTTAATAACTTCATTTTTTTAAGTACTATTTCTTTAGGAGGAACTTTTGGTTTCACTCTTTTTTTACGCTCAATATGTGTATCTTGTTTATCTCTCAAATAAACAAGATGAGGTGTTGTCTTTTTTTCATTTAATGCTTGTTGATCGGAAGAAATCATCAAGTGCATAACAAAAAACATGCCCAAACAAATAAGGGTAGAAAAGATTAGGCTTAAAATTATTTTCATTAATTAGTCTCTAAAGTAGAAATTGAAATAGCAAATATACCTGCTAATCTAATTTGATCCATAACTTTTACCAAAGTACCTGTTTTGGATGCTTCATCTGATTGAATAACAACAGAGTTATTTGCATTGGATGCTTTCAAGCGCTCTATATTGGCTCTAACTGATCTGATATCAACCATTCTTTTATCAATCCAAATTTCATCATTGTTTTTTATGGCAATTAAAATATTGGCTTGTGCTTTACTTTGAGTGCTTTTAGCAGAGGGTCTGTTTACATCTATTCCCGTTTCTTTGATAAAAGAAGTTGTAACAATAAAAAATATAAGCATAATAAAAACAACATCAAGCATAGGAGTTAGATTGATTTCTGTATCTTCTTTATGATGTTTTTGTGTAAATCTTCTCATTATAATACCTTTTGAATTTCAAATTCAAGTTTTTGTTTGGATTGGGTAATCGTAATTTCTAATCTTTTCTCAAATAATAAACCACTTAAAGCAACAACCATTCCTGCCATTGTCGGAATAGTAGCCATAGAAACACCAGAAGCCATAGATTTGACGTTAGAGCTTCCTTGAACAGCCATAACATCAAATACTTCAATCATTCCTGTTACTGTTCCTAATAATCCAACAAGCGGACACACTATAATAATAGTATTAATAAAAGGCAGACCTTTTTCAAGTTTAATGGCTGAATGCTCAATAAAGTAGCGTTTAATTTCTTCTTTAAATCGGTGATCTTTTTGTATTTTAGATACTTCTTCTAAAACATTTTTTTTGAATGCTTTAAACTCATAAGATATATAAATATAGCGTTCAATTAATAAAGCCCATAAACATAAGGCTAAAATAAATACTAAATACAATACCAGGCCTCCTTTTTCAAAGAAACCCATTAAATCATCTACATATAATTCAAACATTTATTTTAAATTTTTGGCTAATAAACCAATACTTTGTTCTTCTAAAATAGAAATAAGTTGTCTTGATTTTGAAGAAATATAGGTATATGCAAACAATAAAGGAATAGCAGCAACTAATCCAAGTACAGTAGTAATTAATGCAGTTGATATTCCTCCTGCCATAAGTTTAGGATCACCTGTTCCAAATAATGTAATGGCTTGAAAAGTAGTAATCATTCCTGTAACCGTTCCTAATAATCCCAATAAAGGTGTAACTGCTGCAAGAAGTTTTACAAAACTTTGACCTTTTTGTATTTTATTACTTTCTTTTAAAATGGCTTCCCCCACTTTAATTTCTAAATCATTTAATGAATCATTTAAATTGTTATAAAATACTTTTGCAATTTTTCCTAAAGCATTATTATCATTCGCATTTTCTAAATCTTTAATTTGTTTTTTAATATTACGTGAATACATATTTAGTACCAATATCTTATACAATGCAAATAACAGTCCTGATCCCCCAAGTACTAAAATAATAAAACCAACTATTCCACCTTGATTTATTCTATCAAGAATGCTTGGGTTATTTTCAAGCATTACTAAGAGTGTTCCTCTTGTAGGATCGATTAAAATACTTTGAATATCAGATGAATTTTCAAAGTTTTTTGCATTGTTTTGAACACTTGAGCTTGGTTGTACTGCTAATTCAACTAACGATTTCATTTCATTAGAATAATTTAAGTATTTTCCATTACTCGTAGCTGAAAATAGTCCTATTCTTGTAATACGTTGCTCTGCTCTTTGTCCTGAGTTTAAAATTACTTTTGCATCGTATTGTGAAATAGAACCACTTTTGATAATTTCATCTAACATTTCATGCCAAAATAAAGTCAGTTCACTAATATTTGCTAGTTTTTTTGAATTGGCAAGTTTATAAAAGAACATTTCTTTTGATACATCTTGTGAGGCAGTTAAGGAGTGCTGAAAATTAATTAAAAAATCAGATGAACTTTGTCTAACACTTCCAAACATTTCTCCTAAGTTAGCTGCTTTTTTTTCAAGTTCTGCTTCTTTTTCAATAAGCTCTAACTCTTTTTCTTCTATTGCATTTTTAAGAGTAATACTTCTTTTTTCTGCTTTTTTTAAAGCTTTTTTCGTGCCGGCTAAAACTTTAGCTTGTTGTTCTTTGTTGTTAATAAAATCATTTAATCTTTGTTTCTCAAGTGCTACTTCAACTTGTGACTCGTTTTTAACGCTTTTTAATAAGGATTCAAGATCAAGTGAAAATGAAAATGAAAAAATAAGGCTTAAAGCTACAATATATCTAATCATTTTATATCCTTAAGTGCTAAAAATGGTAGGCTTAATAAATCAACATTTTGTTGTTTTTTAGCTATTTTAATTGCTTTTCTAATATTTGATTTAGCAGATGAATCTGTGATGGCTACCCAAATTTGTGTTTCTTTATTAAAATATGCATATTCTTTTAAATCAAGCGTTTGAGTATAAAGTGCCACTCGACCTAAACGTAAAATATTATAAGTTATATCGTTGATATTTTCTTGGTAAGATTCAATTGTTTTAGCATAATCGTATTCGATTTTAAAAGCTTCTAAAATAATTCTATATTTTTCATGAGTTTTAATATCACCAGCTTCAAGAGCTTTTTCAATTCTTGTAACTCTGTTTTTTCGCTCAGTCAATAAAAAAGGAGTATCTTCTTTTAGAAGCATTTTTAATGAAATAATCATATCTTTCATTAAAGGAAAGATTTGTTTTTGTGTTTGAGATATGTCTGTTATTTGCTCATCAATACTGTTTAATTCTTTATTTTGTGAATCAAGAATTTTTTGCAGTTGTGCATTGTAGTTTTTTGTATTTTTTAAAGACTGATTAACATATTTGTATTCATTAAATAAATCCAAACGTTTGTCCTCAGATTTGTTAATCTTTTTTTGTAAAGTATTAAGTTTTGAATTTGTCTTTTCAATAACTTTAATCGTTGGTTCTAGTGTATTTGATAAGGCAGTATTAATAATAATTGCCATAAGTAAAGCCACTTTTAAAAAGGGGTTCATTTTTTTCCTTGTTATTTAAATTTGTTTATAATAATAATTCTCATAATAATAATTAAAACTGACTGAATAAGCACTTATATCTTGATTAAACATGACAAGTAAAGAAAGATTTATTAAAAAGATAACAAATATTCCCGTTTAAAACCATTGATTATGATAATCGTTCTCTACTAAATAAGACGAAAAACTAGCAAAAAACGGACACTATATTTTACAAATTTGAAAAGTTTCTTGTTTTTATATATTATTTATATTTTTTAAGTTAAAAAGTAATTTTTTTAAAGCAAGATAATACTTCTTAATTTGATTTCTTAGGATTAAAAAAAGTTTAAAATAAAAAACCTAAGTATTAATCTTAGGTTTTTTATATTTCTTTTAGGAGAGAAGTATCATGTTTGTGTATATTATTTTAAAATGTGTATTTTAGTTTTACAGTGGCATTTCGTGGTGCACCATAATTGTATTCTTCTGTATCAATTGATACGTAGTATGTTTTATCAAAAAGGTTGTTAATATTTACTTGTAAAGATAAATATTTAGAAAAGTCATATTTAACCATTGCGCTTGTTATAAAGTAAGCTTTTTGTTCAACCTTTTTTACTCCTTCTCCTTTATGAGCGGAATTTCTCCAGTTTAGACCTGCGCCTATACTTAGTTTTTGAAATTTATATTTTGCATAAGAATTAATAAGTGTTGAGGCATTATGTGTATTAAGTTCTTCTCCCTTATGATCTTTAATTATTGCTTTTGAAATACCTAAAGAAAGCCATAAACTATCATTTACTTCTCCTGATACTTCTGCTTCAAAACCTTTACTTACGGTACCTTTAGCTCCATAATAAGCATCATCCGTTGTATTAAGTATTTTTTTACCAGCATCTTTTTGCGCAAGATTATCCTGTTCGATTCTAAATATACTAAGACTTACATTTAATTTGTCGTCATTAAATGAAGCTTTTGAACCTATTTCAAAATTCTTACCAATTATTGGATCCAATGTTTTACCTTGGGTATCTTGTTGTGATTGCGGGTTGAAAATATCTGAATAATTAGCGTAAAATGAGTATGTCTCATTTAAATCATATACTATTCCTGCATATGGAGTTATAATATTTTGTTCTTTTCTTTCTAATGCTTCTTTTTTATCCTTCACTTTATAATTGCTTAATCTACTTCCTAAAATAAGTTTTAGGTCATCTCTTAAAGATAATCTTGTAGCAAGATATATTCCTGTTTGTTCAATTTCTTCATCATTTATAACTGTTGCTTCAGGCCAAATAGTTGGTTCTTCTGTCGTTCTTTGTGTTGCCCCTAGTGTTGTATATGCACCGATAGATCTTTTAGTGTAAATTTTTGTTTTATCATAAGATAAACCAGCAATAAATTCATGCTCTAAATTAAAAGCTTCGAAAGGAACAGATGTATATAAATCAAGCGTATTTTGAGTCTTGTCATCAGGAGTATATTTAATTGCTTTATCTTCTAAACCAAGACCAGTATTTTTATCCCATGCTGGATAAGGATACCAGCTTGATATTTTTCCTTGTGAATTTACAATGCCATGCGAGTAAGATAGATTTATTTTTGCATCATTATTAAAGATATGTTCAAGATTTGTAAAATACTTTTTTTGAATTATTTCTCTAAAGCTCCAGGGACTTGCAATTGTTGTAGACCTATCAAGGTTGGTAGGACTATTATCACTATAAAATGCTGGTAGTCTTCCCCATATTGCACCTTTTGCAAGAACTTTTTGGTAAGAAGCGCCTATTGTAAGTAAGGTATTATCAGAAATATCATTTTCAAAAACGGTATAAAATACATCTGTTTCTTGAGTTTCAAAATCTCTAAAAGAATCACTCGTGCTTTTTTTAAAAACAACTCTTGCTCTAAGTGAGCCTTCTTCATTAAGCGCACCGGATAAATCTAGCGTTGCTTTTTTCTTATTCCATGAACCTACTTCGAGATTTATTGTTCCTTTGAACTCTTTACTAGAGGCTCTTTTTCTTACAAGATTAACTGCTGCTGAGGGGTCACCTGCTCCTACAAGTAATCCTGTAGCTCCCCTTACTATTTCTACTCTATCGTAAATAGCCATATCTTGATATTCTTCTGTAGAGGTGGCTTTTAAATTTGATGGAATACCATTAATTTGAAAGTTTCTTATTCTAAAACCACGTGCATAAAATCTAGTACGCTGGGTATCTTTTTTTTCAACTAAAACTCCAGTAGTAGCTTCCAATACATCATCTATTGAATCAATGCCTTGATCATTTATTTGTTCACTGGTTATTACTGAAATTGATTGGGGAGTTTCTTTAATGGATAGATTCATTTTTGTAGCTGTATTCATTGAAGCTATTGTGTAAGAACCACTTCCTTCTGTTATATTACTAGCGTTTGCAATAACTTCTACTTGACCTAAGTTTGATGATGATTCATTTTTGATTGCTTTTTTTCTGATTAAAATAGTACCGTCTTCAATTACTGCTTCTAGATTTGTTCCTTGTAATACTTTTTTTAAAGCATTTTCAAGTCCTTCAATATTTTTGATATTGGGAGATTTTTTTCCTTGTAAGAGTTTTCCATCTACCATATAAGGGATATTTGATTTTTTTGATAGAACTTCAATCGCTTCTTTTAGGGATTGATTCTCAATTGTATAAGACTCTGCCGCAAGCAAAGTTGTTGATAAAAGAACAGCTAATGCTGGTGCAATTAATGTTGATTTAATGTAATTCATTCATTTTCCTTAAATTATTAAGAATAATTCTCATAATCATTCTTTTCAAAAATAAGACGAACTAGAAAACAAAATCAGACACTATTTTTCAAGAATGTTGAAAACTTTGTTTTTTTCTTCTATTTTTAAAGCATAAATTTCAGGTAGAGCATTTAAGAATTTATCAAATTCTTGGATTGAGAATTTACCTGTAATTTGAGTATTTTTTACAGTTTCATTTTCTAAGAGGATAGTTTTAGTGGAGTATCTGGAAAAAGTAGTTATGGCTTCTTTTAAAGAGGTTTGATTAAACAACAAATAACCTTTTTCCCACGAAGCCATGATATTTATATCTTTATTCCCATAGTTTAAGACTTTTCCTGCTTTATTGATAGTAATGCTTTGGGCTTTAGTTAAAAGAGTAATAACTTTAGAGGTTTTATTAGAATACGTTTGACTTATTTTTACGATACCTTCTTTTACATTTACTTGGGTTTGTTCATTTATTTTACTTACTTCAAAGATCGTACCTACAACTTCTATTTGTGTATTAAGTGAATGAATAATAAAGGGTCTATTTTTATCTTTAGCTACTGTAAATAAAGCTTTTCCTTTTAAGAAATTAACTTCTCTTTTATTTTGAAATATACTTACTTTTATGCTTGTTTTTACATCCAAAACAATATGTGAACCATCTGGAAGTATAATGCTGTTTTCTTTTAAAGTAGAAGAAACATAGGTATTAGAAAAAATAGGTTTAGAATAATCTTGATATTTATAATAAGAAAAAGAAATACTTAATAAAAAAAGTGCTGCTATTAACATAGGTTTTATTTTTTGAATACTATTTGTTCTTTTTATCCCTTTTGAGGCTTTTTTACTTAAAATATCTCGCATTCCTTTGGGCATAGTATTAAAAGATTCTCTTATATCTTGTTCTTGGCTATATGCTTTTTGATGTGTAGGATTTTGTTTTAACCAAGAATCTAAGTTATTCTGTTCACAGGAATTTAAGCCTTCTGTTTCTTTTATCACCCATGATGCTGCTGTTTGTTTAATATTTTTCATTGTATGTCACTCAATTTATCTTTTATTTTTTCACTGGCTCTAATAATGTGTTTTTCGACAGCAGCAATTGAAATCCCCATTTTAATTGATATTTCTTTTCTTGAGAAACCATCAATTACATGTAAAATAAATGCTTGTTGATTTTTAGTAGGCAAGGATAATACAATTTCCATTAAAACTTTATGCTGGTTAGATTTATACGCCAGTTCATCAGGTTGTTGTTCATGTGGAATAGTGTGCTGTTCTTCTTCATAAACAGTTTGTGCAGTGATTTTATGTTTTCTAGCTTGGTCAATTACAATATTTCTTGAGAGTTTATATAAATACGCACGTTCATTGTTAATATCCTGATTTACTTTTAACATTCTGAAATAGGCTTCTTGAACAACGTCTTTTGCATTGTCTTTATCTCCCACCATTCTTTGTACATAATAAATGAGTTCTTTGTAATAGCTTAACATAGTGCCTTTATCAAAATATAATTTAAATGATATTTGTTATCAGAATTGATATTGTAATTATATTTAGCTTAAAATAATATTTTAATTACTGATCTTTAGTAAATAAGACGAAAACTTTGAAGCTGGAGAATATATTTGAAAAGTTTATTGTTTTAAATTAATACCCATCATTTTCGAAAAATGATGGATATTATGTCTGTAACTAAATCGAATCAAGTGTTATAGGAGAACCTTTGATTTTTAAAATTTATAGCTGAGTTTTGCTGTGATTTTTCGTGCTTCTCCATAGTTGTAGCCATTTACCCAAAATGTACTGTAGTACTTTTTGTCAAATAAGTTTGTAACATTTACTTGAAGAGATAAGTCATTAGTAAAATCATATTTACTCATAGCACTTATAATCGCATATGACGCTTGTTCAACACCATCTTTTCTATCACTTTGCCAATTAAGACCAGTTCCTAGTGTTAGTTTGTTAATATTATATTTCGCATATATTTTTAATAATCTATCTGGTGTGTACTCATCTTTACTTCCATCCGAATATTTTGTTGTATTTTTTGACATTCCAATTGAAAGATTTAGGTTTTGAGTAATATCTCCTGCTACTTCAAACTCTATTCCTCTACTCATTGTTCCTTTACTTTCGGTATAAGCATTTTCTGATGTTAACAATACTGTTTGTCCTTGGTCTCTTTTTGCAAGGTTTTCTTGTTGCATTTTGTATATACTAAGACTTGCATTTAATTTATCATCAAAATACGATGCTTTTGTTCCTACTTCAATACTATTTCCTCTAATTGGCTGTAAGGTATCACCATTTTTTGTTTTTTTACTTTGGGGTGTAAAAATATTGGTATAACTTGCATAAGCTGAGTACGTGTCGTTTATATTGTAAACTATTCCTGCATAGGGAGTAATAACATTTTTATCTTCTCTACTTTTTTTGATTCCTGCATTGTTCTCATTGTAAGAATAATTACTTAAACGTGAACCAAATATTAGTTTTAAATCATTGCTAACATTAATGCGTGCGGCAGTGTAAATACCACTTTCACTAACTTCTTGAGTTTTATTTGAGGCACTTCCCCAAGTAGGTTCAGTAGCTCCATTCCAAGTATAGAATGAATTTGCTGCACTATTTGTACCCGTAATAGAGTCTGTATTTGTTTTCATTTTACTATAAGAAAAACCAGCAATTATCTCATGTTCATTAGAAAATGCTTCAAAGGGTATGTTTGCATACACATCTAAAGTATCTTGTGTTACTTTATCTGAGGGATAATAGTTTGCTTTACTTGTTAATCCCAAACCTGTTGTTTTATTTACTGTACCAGTTAATCTTGCTAATTTTGCAGTTGTGTCAATTATGGCATGAGCATATGAGGTATTAATTTTAATATCATTCATAAAAGTATGTTCTAAACTGGCAAAATATCTTTTTTGTGTGGTTTTTCTAAATGTCCATGGGCTTGATGTAGTTTTGCTTACATCAAAGTCTGTTTTACTTCCATCACTAAAAAGTGCAGGTATTTCGCCATAAGTTACACCTTTTGCATCATCTTGTTGGTAGGAAAATCCCAGACTTAATAGAGTATTGTCTGTGATATCTGCTTCAAATAAAGAATAAAAAACATTGGTATCTTTTTCATAAAAATCTTGTGCTGCTTCTTTATTTTCTTTACTAGCAAATATTCTTGTTCTTATACTTCCTTTTGCATTTAAAGCAGAGCTTAAATCAACACTGGCTTTCTTTTTGTTCCAAGAGCCAACTTCTAAATCTATTTGTCCTTTAAATTCTTTTGAATTTGCTTTTTTTCTTACAAAGTTAATAGTAGCAGAGGGTTCACCAGAGCCAGAAAGCAAACCAGTAGATCCTCTAACAACTTCAACTCTATCATAAATTCCTAAGTCTTGATACGTATCCCCTTTGTATCCTGTTTTAAGATTAGTAGGTACACCATTAATTTGGAAATTCTTGATGGAAAATCCTCTGGCGTAATAGTTCGAGATATCAGTATTTATAGATTCTGCATATAAACCAGTAGAAGCTCTCACTATGTCAGCTATGGAAGTGATATTTAAATCATTGATTTGTTCCCTTGTGATTACAGATACACTTTGAGGTGTCTCTTTTATGGATAGATTCATTTTTGTTGCTGTTGACATCGAGCCAATTGTATATGATTTACTGCCTTCAGTGATGTTAGAACGTTCAATTACATCTATTGAGCCAATATGTGAGGAAGAGTTGGACTTTATTGTTTTTTTTCTGATTAAAATAGTACCGTCTTCAATTACCGCTTCTAGATTCGTTCCTTGTAGTACTTTTTTTAAAGCATTTTCAAGTCCTTCAATATTTTTAATATTAGGAGCTTTTTTATTTTCTAATAAAGTACTGTTTGCCAAATAAGGAATATTTGCATTTTTTGATATTTCTTTTATGGCTTCAATTAGAGTTTTATTTTGTATGCTGAATGTTTGTGCTGATAAACTAAGGCTTAATAAAGCACATAGATTAACTGCAATAAACGATGATTTTAGTAAGTTCATTTTTTTCCTTTTGATAAGAATAATTTTGATAATCATTCTCTATACTAATAAGACGTAAGAAGAAAAAAAAACGGTATAAAAATCTAATTTTTTTTGAAATCTCTTTTAAAAGGAAAATAAGTTCTAATAAAGTTCTTTTCTTGAATGAATAATTAATTGATTTTATTGCTTATTGTTATAGTTTTATTCAAGTCTTTAATTTTAATGGGGTAAATTTTAGGAAGTGCGCTTAAAAATTTATCAAATTCATTAATAGAGAATTTACCTGCAATAGGAAGCTTTGATAGTTCAAAATCTTCATATGCTACATTTATATCTACATATCTTGAAAACTCATCTAAAGCATCTTTTAAAGAAGTTTTATTAAAAACTATATACCCTTTTTGCCATGTGGCAATT
Organism: Campylobacteraceae bacterium; assembly: GCA_013215945.1. NCBI lineage: Bacteria > Pseudomonadati > Campylobacterota > Epsilonproteobacteria > Campylobacterales > Campylobacteraceae > Campylobacteraceae bacterium. Next base: position 116,876 of record JABSOM010000004.1, on the reverse strand, counting down.
TCGCTTGGTTCTATTTCACCATAAGTAAGAATTTCTCCTTTTGTATTGATAGAGATATTTTGACCCTTTGTAAGTAAAGAAAGTATTTTGTATTTATTATCAGAAATTTGTCGTGAAACTTTTACTGTTCCTTCTTTTACTTGAATGGCGCTGATATTTTTAATATTGGTAACTTCAAATTTTGTTCCTACTACCTCAATTTGCACATTATTAGAATCAATAATAAAAGGACGAGTAATGTCTTTTTTTACTTCAAAGATTGCTTTTCCTTTTAAAAATGCTACTTTTCTAGTATTTTTAAAAAAATCCACTTTTATTTTTGAATTAGCATCAAGTATTATTTTGGAACCATCTTGTAAATTAATTACTGTATTAAGAGTATATTCACTTACAAATTCTTCTGAATAAAGAGGATTAGAAGATGAAGTCATTTGAAATATTGTAAAAGATACAGTCAATAAAAACATAGCTACAAAAGCCAAAGGTTTCAGTTTTTCTAATATCTTAGTCATTCTTAGTTCTTTTTTTGCTTCAAATTTTAATTGATTTTGACAGGATGAAGGCAAGGTTTTAAAAACATTTCTTATATTTATAATAGAATCATAGGCTTCTTGATGAGTGCAGTTTTCTAACCACTTAAGGAAGAGTTTATTCTCTTGCTCATTTAAACCATCTTGTTCTTTTGAAATCCAAATAGAGGCTTGTTCGTTTATTGTTTGCATATTATTTAGCCTTTTCATTGTTCTTCTAATTCTTTTTTGATTTTAAGTGTAGCATGAGTAATATGTTTGTCTACTGTACTAATATTAATCCCCATTTTAAGTGCAATTTCTTTTCTGCTGTAACCTTCTAAAATATGAAAAATAAAAGCTTGTTTGCTACGTGTAGGAAGGTTTTGTACTATGCTCATTAATACTTGCTGAGTATTGTCTTGAACGGTAAGCTCATCTGGTTGTTCATTGCTAGGAATTACGAATTGTTCTTCTTCATAGGCTATTTTAGCAATGTTTTTGTTTTTTCGTACATCATCAATAACTATATTTCTAACCATTTTATATAAATAAGCGCGTTTATTAGAAATAGTAGTTTTATTATCAACATGAATGACTCTGGAATAGGCTTCTTGCACAACGTCTTTTGCATTGTCCTTATCTCCGACCATTCTTTGTACATAATAAATAAGTTCTTTATAATACGCTAACATAGTGCCTTTACTTTATATATTGATATCAGTTCTTACAATTGTTATTGTAATCGTATTGTGCTTAAAGCATGCTATAAAATTTAAAAATAGTTCTTAATACTAGAGAGTGAGGTGTATGTATTGAGTCTTAGAATATACGATACCTAAATGTAAATGACAGTGATAATTAATCTTATTAATTATCATATTTGCCACTTTTTTAAAATGGCAAATATCTTAGTATTAAAAATTGTAAAATTTAAAATATGCCTATGTTAGAACTTGAAAGAAAGGGCTATATTATATGTTCTACCTTCTGTTTCTGTACTTGATATAGCATTGTTTGCAATATTAACTTCTTTGTTAAATAAGTTATTAATATTTAAAGCAATTTTCACATCTTTGTATACCGTTGATATTACTGTATCCACAAGTGTATAAGAAGGGTTTTCATATAATTCTTGTGGAGTTCCAGCAGCAAAATAATTAGTATCTAACAATTTGCTTTTTCCAATATATTTAATTCCAGTTCCTAATTTTAAATCACCAATACTTGTATTTTTAAAGATGTAATCGGCCCAAATAGAAGCATTTAATTTAGGAAGGTTAGAAAGCTTTCTACCATTATCAGCAGAAGATGGCATATCAATTTCTTCTCCTTTTAATTTTGCAATTGAAAAAACAAGATTGGAGTTTTCAAGAGGCTTAAAAACTGCATCAAATTCTATTCCTTTAACTTTTACTCCACCTTCTTGAATTCTTGCACTTGCATCGGTACTAGATGTATCTCGTGTGATTTTATCAGACTGTGTAGTTTCAAATACAGCAAGGGTATAAAAAGCATTTATATTTTTTGGTTTGAATTTAAGACCTGCTTCATATTGTTTTCCAATTGAGGGTTTGAATTTTTTTCCAGAAACTGTTGCTGAACCTGGGTTACCTTCAAAAGAGGTGGAGTAAGAAACATAAGGTGCTAGGCCATTATCAAACTTGTACGTAAGCCCCATTCTATTTGATACTTTTGAATGTTTATACGACTTTGAAGTATTTGTTAAATTATTATCTACTTCTTCTTTTAATTTATCATATCGTAAAGACAAAGATAAAATTAATTTTTCATTGATTGTCATTTGATTTTGTGCATAAAAACCAATTTGAGTACTTGAATTATCTGTATTAGAAGAAAGAGTTGTTGCATCCGTTATTCTTTGGGAATAATCTGGGTTTAAAACATCAAATTTATAATTAACTCCTGTAGAATTTCTTTCTTCATGATTCATTTTTTGAATATCTAGACCAAATAAACTAGTGTTCGTTGTATTTTTAGTATCCCATTTATATTGGAAAGAATTATCTAAAGCAATGCTATCTACTTTATGTTTAGTCTGAATGAATGTTAAAGGTAAATCAGATAAATCTGTAGCAAGAGCAGTTAATCCAGCTGCATTAGGTACAGAATATCCATTACTCCCATCCATTTTAGTATAATTAAAAGAAGAACTAAATTTCATATCTTCATTGATGTGCTTTTGTAATAATAACGTGACTGCTTTTCTTTTTTTATCATAGTTTTCTTTATCTGGTAAACCTACGTACATTGAACTAGAAAGATTTGCATTAACAATTTGCGCATATTGTGCAGCCATTCCTGGGACATGTGAGTATGCAGATGAAAAATTCTTGAATATATTTATCTTTTGTTTTGTCCCCGAAAACCCATATCCTAAACCATTAATTTCATCTTTTGAAGTGGATAATAAAATATCTAAACTTGTCGTATCATTGATGTTGTATTTAATTGCAGGGTTAAAAAAATAGGAATTATGAGATGACTTGTCTAATGCATTATCTCCTTTATTAAATTTAGAAGTTAACCTTACAGAAACTCTTTCATTGATTGTATGATTAACATCTGCAAATACAGACTTGTTTTTATGTGTACCATAAGAAATACCAACTTCTTTTTCATTGCTAGTATTTGCTTTTTTGCTTTGCAGGTTTAATAATCCTCCAACCCCACTTGCTCCATATAATACAGAAGAAGGACCTTTTAATACTTCAACTCTTTCAAGTGCATAAGGATTAATGCTAGGTATTAAATGTCCTCCATACAATAATTTTAAACCATCTAAAAATGATGATCGATATAGTGAACCAACACCTCTGATATTTCCGTAGTTAGCTCGTTTTTCAGAATTTTCACTGTAGGGCTGAAATATTGAAGCGGTATATGACGTGATATTCATAATAGTTTTTGCATTTCTATCTTCAATCATATCATTTGTAATAACAGATACACTTTGAGGAATATCTGTAATATCTAGATCCATTTTAGAGCCAGTTGAACTTTTTGTAGCTACATAACCTTTTAGTTCTCCATAGGCACTTTCTTCATATGATGTTACTTCTTGCGTAAAATCTGTTTTTGTACTTTGAGCAAAAAGTACATTAACCGTACATAAACTTAAAATGCTTGCGCATAATAATTTATTTAAATTTGTTTTTTTCATAAAACATTCCTTTTGATAATTTTCTTTAAAATTATAATTTTGAGAATGATAATCAAATTTATATAAAGAAAATATTATTTGTTGACTTCACTAGACAATCAGTAAAAGAAAAAGACTATAAATTGAAGTTTTAATTAAGCATATATATAAGAAATTTAAAATAGCTTCAGAAGATAAAAATAAAATAAATTTTTAAAAGGCTAAGTTTAGGACTATATGAGAAAAAATACTTAAAAATAATAATTTATATGAAATATTTATAATATTATTTACTAATACAGCATTATTTTTATCTATTTTGTTATACTAAATAAAAAGAAGAAAACATGCAAAATTATGTGGATTTATTATTAAAAGAAATGAACGAAACAGTACTTTTTCATCAAAATGTTTTTGGAATTAAAGACGATTTAGCAGTCTCTTCGTATTTAAATATAAGAGATGATATTTTTTGTGTTTTTGAAATATTTTCTTCTTTGGATAAAGATTTTGCAAAAAGTGAAATGAGATTATTGCTTCAAGATGCTTTAAGTATTATTGAATATTTTGGGAGTTTTACTCTTACTTCTGATGTTACACAAAACCTTTATAAAAAGAAACCAGTAAGCGTAAATTGTGCAGAAGAAGAATTTACAAAAGCCTATTCAAAAACCTTTAAAGAATTAAAAATGAAGGTAATTTCTTTGGTAAATACAAAATTGTATTATTTGGATCTTTATATTTGGAATGAAGCACATAAATCAAGTTCTATAAACTTTTATCTAAGACAAAAAAGTGAAGAAACAATTAATAATACAAAAACTTTTTTTAAAACAAAAGTCGAAAAAAGCCTAAATACTAGCTATTCTGCGATAAGTAAAAATACAAGAGTTAAATATGAAGACAATTTCTCTTCATATCTTGTAAGTTTAGTAGATACAGAAGAAACAAAAGAAAATCCTTTATTGTTAAAACTTGTTGCTGCAAAAAATTCAATTGCTTTTTTTAAAAATATGCCAGACAATGACATAAAAAAAATTGTTACAAATATAAGTTTTATAAAATATAAAATGCATGAAACTATTATTACTCAAAATGATGACAGCAGAGAGATTTATTATTTATTAAGTGGAAAAACAAGAGTTATTGTAGGTACGAATACTGTTTCTACTTTGGAAAAAGGCAGTATTTTTGGTGAATTTTCTTCTATTACGGCTGAGCGAAGAAGTGCAACAGTAAAAGCCCATGATAATAATGTAACAGTAATTAAATTTGATTTTACTTTTGATAAAGTAGATGAAATTCCTAAGTCTTTTACTACTTTATACCAAAATATAATTAACTCATTGGTTAATAAAATTACAACATCTAATAAACATAAAACACAAAGTGAAAGAACGATGTTAACAGACATTAATGCAAGTATTAATAAAGCAAAAGGCTTACTTGAAAAAACCAATGCCGAAATAAAACGAAACAAAAAAGCATTGTCAGAAGTATAAATTAATAAAATAATTTATTACTCATAATCTATTTCAAGTGAAAAATATATATACATAAGCTTAAAATAGGGAGAAGTAGTAGTTTTAACTTAATTTTAACTTAATTTTACTGAGTAAATTTCATAGTAATTTATTAAAATAATATTTCATAGTAATATTATTATCTAAATAAATCACAAAGAGTTATTATGGAAAAATATGTAAATGCTTTACTTGAAGATTTAAATAAAACAGTGCAACATCATCAAGGTATTTTTGGAGTAAATGAGAGTATTTCTACAACTTCTTATTTAAATCTAAGAATTCAGATTTTTGATTTAATTCAGATATTCTCTTCTTTAGATCAAAAATTTGCCAAAGCAGAACTTTTGTTATTGTTTGAAGATGTAGTTACTATTTTAGACTATTTTGATAAGTTTAAATTAACAAGTGAAGTTTTGATAAACTTGTACGCTAAAAAACCAAGTACCATCTCTGGCTCTTATGAAAACTTTGATCAACTCTATTCCAAAAAATTTAAAATCCTAAAAATGAAAGTAATTGGACTTATTAATACCAAACTGTATTTGTTAGATATTTTTATATGGAAAGAAGCTTCAAAATCACGTTCAATTTTATTCTTTTTAAAACAAAAAAATCCAATACTAATTACTTCCACTAAAGAGTTTTTTAAAGCTTCTAAAAATAAAAGTAAAGTCAGAGTTACGTACAACTCTTTAAATAAAAATGTTAAAACAATATACGAGCCTAATATTCTTAAGTATATTAAAAACTTACCCAATGAAAGTGATAAAAATACCAATCCTTTATTGCAAAAACTAATATCTTCAAAAGATTCTATTGCTTTTTTTAAAGGTATGTTTGATGATGATATGAAAGAGATTATTACAGATATTAATTTTATAAAATTTAAAAAACATGAAACTATTTTAGAAGAATTTGATGACAGCAGTGAGATATATTATTTGTTAAGTGGAGTTGCAAGAGTAATCGTTGGTTCGAATGCTTTAGCAGTAATTGAACAAGGTAATATTTTTGGTGAGTTCTCTTCAATTACAGGTGAAAAAAGAAAAGCCACAATTAAAGCAAATGATGACAAAGTGACTGTTTTACGCTTTAAATTAAACTTTGATTTATATGAGAGCATACCTTATGCTTTTACGCAGTTATTTAAAAATGTAATTGATTCCCTGATTTTAAAACTTAATAATTCTAATGTACATAAAATCGCAGCAGAAGAAAAAATGAAAGGCAATATTGGAAGAAGAATCAATGAAGCTACCAAACATTTAAAAACAGAAAATAAAGCGATTAAGATTCTAAAAGAAGCCGTTAAATAAGCTTCTTATTTTTGATGCGTTTTCGTATTTTCCTATCAATTAAGTCTATATGCAAAATCAAGTTATAATACTCCCCCATAAAAGATGAGGTAACAGAGGTTTCTTCTTGTATCTCATTTTTAAGAGCATTCAAAAGTTTTAATTTTTCCTCTAATTCTTCTATAGAACTTTCTTCTAAATTACTGTCATATTTCTTAAGTTCTTTATACCATTTATAAATCTTTGAACGCATAGACCAGATATATAAAGGAAAAAAACCTTTTAATAAAGGAATTCCCAAGGTAATTAAAGGAATTAATAAAATCTTTAATCTATCAATATTAGAGGCAATCCAATAAGGAAAGATTTTTTCTAAAAAATTATCTCCATAGGTGAGATATTGTTTTGCTTCTTCATTAATATCTATATTTATATTTAATAAATCAGGGAATTGGTTTTCTTGTTGAAAAAGCCCTTTTTGTGTATGTTGGTTTTTTACTTGTTTTAAAAATATTCTAATAAGCTCATGGGGTACATCATTATTGGTAACTAACGTAGCCGTTGTAGCTAATAATTTGATATTAGAATTTGGAATGTTTGAGAATAAATCTAATGATCCTTCATATAAATCTAGGGCTTCAATAAAAGCATATTTCCTACTATAGGCTTTTGCTCGTTTTATATTTAATACATTAATACTTGGATTTTCTAATAACTCTTTTATAATTTTTGAGTGCTGAGAGCTTACTACAAACATTGCATCAATATCCCCTTTTAAAAGAGATTGTTTTGAGTCTTGTGAATTCATATAGACAATATTTGAGTTTGTTTCATTTATACCATTAGCATCTAAGAGTTTTAAAGCTAAATTACTAGTACCAGAATGATTAAGTCCTACCGAAATGTTTTTGCTCATAAGTTCTATTAAATAAGAAACATCAAAACTTTCTGCTTTATAAAAAACCCATAAAGGCTCATAATAGATATTACCCAAAGAAGAAATATTCTTTAGTTCTTTTAATTCATCAATACCATTTTGCATAAACGCTAGGTCCGCTTTTTTCTCTTTAAGCAATTGAATATTTTCAAGAGATCCTTTTGTCTCTAAAACTCTAAGTTCAACTTTTTGTTCTTTTAAGAGTTCTTTATATTTCATAGCCATTTTATAATAGGTTCCATTTTTGCTTCCTGCTGCAATAGTCAGTTCTCTTTTAACAGGGGGTTCTATAAATTTACTTGTGATGTAAAACAAAGATATGATTAATAAGATTACGGGGACAGATACTTTAAAGAAGTTACTTTTCACGATTGTTCCTAGTAGTTTAAGTATGAATAGCATTTATTATAGCCAAGTTGCTTATAGTATTACAAATCTATTTTCTAGGATATCTTAGATATAATCTCAAAAAATTAACAGAAAGTATAGCTATGATTGATATAAAATTATTACAAAAAGATTTTGATACAGTATCAGCAGCCCTTATTAGAAAAGGAGTAGATGCTGCTACTTTAGATAATTTAAAAGCACTGACTCAAGATGCAAAAGCTAAGCGAATGAGCATGGAAGAAATAACAGCAAAACAAAACCAACTTTCACGCGAGTTTGGACGATATAAAAAAGAGGGTTTAGATATAGCTCCTTTACAAGCAGAAATTGCTACTTGTAAAAGCTCGAAACAAGCTCTTGAAGATGAAGTTAGAGTATTAGAAGAAGAATTAATCTCAATTGCTTTAGCTATTCCTAATATGCCAGATGATTGTGTTCCAAATGGTGAAAGTGAAGATGATAATGTAGTTTTAGAAACTATTGGTGAAAAACCATCATTTTCTTTTGAACCAAAAGAACACTGGGATTTAGGTGAACAAGATGGAACCTTAGATTTTGTACGTGGTGTTAAATTGGCTAAAACAAGATTCGTAGCTATGCGTGGGCAGGCTGCTAAAATGGAGAGAGCTTTAATTAATTATATGCTTGATTTTAATTCAAAAAGAGGTTTTGAAGAATGGTACGTTCCTTTTATGGCAAATTCTAATGCACTTCAAGGTACAGGACAATTACCAAAATTTGAAGATGATTTATTTAAAATTGAGGGTGAAGATTTATATTTAATTCCAACAGCTGAGGTTGTTTTAACCAATCTTTATAATGACGAAATTTTAGAAGAGCAAGAATTACCAATGTTATTAACATCTTATACTCCTTGTTTTAGAAAAGAAGCAGGAAGTGCTGGAAGAGATACCAGAGGATTAATCCGACAACATCAATTTGATAAAGTTGAAATGGTTGCAATTACAACGCCTTCTCAAAGTGCTGAAGTTTTTGAAAACATGGTTGCTTGTGCCAGTGATTTATTAACTTCTTTAGGTCTTTCTCATCAAAAAGTACAGTTGTGTACAGGAGATTTAGGTTTTTCAGCTGCTACAACAATAGATTTAGAAGTATGGTTACCAGGTCAAAATAAATACAGAGAAATATCTTCTATTTCAAATACTAAAGAGTTCCAAAGCAGACGTGCAAAAATCAGATATAAAGATGGAAAGAAGAATGTATTAACTCATACCTTAAATGGTTCTTCTTTAGCAGTAGGACGAACGCTTGTTGCTATTATGGAAAACTATCAGAATGAGGATGGAAGTATTTCTATTCCAGAAGTATTAAAAAAATATATGTAAAATAAGGGTTCTTTCCTTATTTTACAAAAAATGTCCAAAATGTTCTTTTTTCGTATTTAAGTATTCTTTGTTGTATTGATTTATTTTTGTAATCGAAGGAAGAATCTTATTTATATTAATTCCTAAGGATTCCACATAAGAAATCTTTTTTGGATTATTGGTAATCAAATTTATATTTTTTATGTCTAAATCTTCAAAAATATACCCAATAATAAAATAATCTCTTTCATCTTCTTTAAATCCAAGTTCCAAATTTGCTTCAATTGTATTGCGTCCTTTATCTTGAAGTGCATAAGCGTTTATTTTATTTACTAAACCAATATTTCTTCCTTCTTGTCTATGATAGATTATTATTCCACTTTCTTTTGAAATAAACTCTATGGCTTGGTTTAATTGATTTTGGCAATCACATTTAAGGGAAGAAAAAATATCTCCAGTTAAACATTCGCTGTGTATTCTTACATTGATGTTTTCCTTTTTACTGTAATCTTTGCTCATTAATACAAAATGTTCTTGATTATTATAATTATATGCTTTTATTAAAAAGTCTCCAAACTTAGTGGGTAGTTTGGCTATTTCTGATTGTTTGATTTCCATATTTATGCTTCTAATATTTATTTGCAACTTAGTTGCATATGTAATGATAAAACATTATTGCTGAAAAATAAATTAAAACAGAATATTTTTGCGACTAAGTTGCATTAAAGAAAAAAGTAGCTATTCTTCCAAATATGCGACTAAGTTGCAAAAAAAAGAAAAGGAATTTTATGAAAAATATAATTACAGTAGTATTGTTAATCTCAACGTTTGCATACGCTAAAACAAACGTAGTTGTGAGTATTTTGCCTCAAAAAACATTTGTTGAAAAAATTGGAGGAAATAAAGTGAATGTAACTTCAATGGTAAAACCAGGTTTTGATCCTCATACCTATGAACCAAAACCTTCTCAAATGATTAAAGTTTCAAAAGCAGATATTTATTTTCCAATCGGAATTGAATTTGAAAATGTATGGTTACCTAAGTTTATTGAACTAAACAAAAAAATGAATGTTATTGATATAACTAAAGGGATTTCTTATATACAAATGCCAAAACACAACGAACATCATAATGAACATGCTCTGCATGAAGAAGAAAATTCTTATGAATGGGCGGGTTTATTTAATCTTAAAAAATCTACATATACATGGAGTTTTGCAAAAATTGATTCAAAATATGCAGATGATAAAGTGAAAATGCTAATTTTAAGAACAGATGATAAGAGTGAAAAAGGAATTGAAAAATTAGAAAAAAAAGCCAATAAAATATTCTCTAATGAAAAAGCACTTGTAAAACATGATTTAACGGTATTAAATAAAATAAACACTTTATATGATATTGAATTTAATCAAAATAAAGATATCACAAAAATAAATATTGAGATTAAAAAAGAAGGAAATTATGTAATATTTACTCAACATCTTCCTAGTGAATTTGAAAATAATGCGCATTTTTTTAAAAATAATAAAAACGCAGATATTGAAGCAATACATCAAGAACCTGAATCAGCTACTCATGATGCGCATAATCATGCTGGAAATAAAGACCCTCATATATGGACCAGTCCCTCTAGAGTAAAACTAATCGCAAAAAATATTTATAATGCTTTAGTGAAAATGGATTCAACAAATAAAGAATATTACAAAAAGAATTATGTTAAGTTCTTAAATGAAATTTCATATACTGATAATAAAATTAGAGAAATCTTCCTTGACTTGCCATTAGCATCTAACTTTATGGTTTTTCATCCATCATGGGGATATTTTGCAAAAGACTATTCATTAAAACAATTTGTTATTGAAATTGAAGGAAAAGAACCAAAACCAAAAACCTTAAAAAGAATTATTGATGAAGCCAGAAAGCTAAATGTAAATGCAATTTTTGCTCAAAAAGAATTTTCAGATAAAAGTGCGAAAACTATAGCAGATCAATTAAATATTCAAGTTATAAAAGAAACGCCTTTAGCTTCTAACTGGAGTGAAAACCTAATTAATATGGCAAAAGCAATTGCAGACTATAAATAATGCAATAAATATTAAAGATTTATATTTTAAATACGATCAAGATTTCGTATTAAAAAATATAAATCTTGAGGTTAAAGAAAAAGACTTTTTAACAATTTTAGGCCCCAATGGTGGAGGGAAAAGTACTTTGATTAAATTAATTTTGGGTATTGAAAAACTTCAAGGTGGTTCTATCCATATTTTTAATAAGGAGCTTTTTAAAGAAACACAAAATATAGCTTATGTTCCCCAAAATACCAATGTAAATACTCATTTTCCAATAAAGGTACTAGAAGTTGTTATGATGGCTCAAAATTCTATGAAAAAAAGATTCTTTTTTTATTCTAAAGAGGAAAAAACAGAAGCTTTGAATGCTTTGAAAAAAGTTAATATGCAAGACTATTGTAATAAAAAGATGGGAGAACTTTCAGGTGGACAGAAACAAAAAGTTCTTATTGCACGGGCTTTATTTGGAAATGCTAAAATTATTTTATTAGATGAACCAACATCAAGTTTAGATATTTTAGCCTGTGAACAAATCTATAAAATACTAAAAAAATTAAATGAAACAATCACAATAATTGTAATCTCCCATGATTTAGCTTTGGTTTTAAAATATGCAAATAAAGCTGTTTATATTAATAAAGAACTCACTTTTCACGACCTTGGTAAAATGAAAGACGAGTTTGTCAATCTTAATTCAAATACCTGTGAAATTGAATTATTACAAATGTTAGGAAGATGTAAATGTTAGAAGCTCTGGAATATACTTTTATTCAAAATGCGCTTATTTCAGGATTTATTATAAGTATAATTTCTGGGATAATTGGTTCCTTAATAGTTGTTAATAGAATGGTATTTTTATCAGGAGGAATTGCACATAGTGCTTATGGTGGAATTGGATTATCTATTTATTTTTCACTTCCTATGTTATTAACTACGTCTTTATTTTCAATTGTAGTTACTTTGTTTATTGCAATGTTAACTTATAAAAATAGAGAAAAACTTGATAGCGTTATTGGTCTTACTTGGGCTCTTGGAATGTCTTTTGGTATTTTATTAGTTGATATTACGCCTGGTTATCATGCGGATTTGATTTCGTATTTATTTGGGTCTATTTTAGCCGTTAGTTCTGATGATATTATTTTTATGTCAAGCATACTTTTTGTAATACTAATTATTTTGAGTTGTTTTTACAGAGATATTCTGGCTGTCTCATATGATACAACATATGCAAAGTTAAGAGGAATAAGAACAAGAGTATTTTATACAATAATACTTTTAATGGCTTCGATTAGTATAGTTATTGCTATTAAAATAGTTGGACTTATATTGGTGATTGCACTCTTAAGTATTCCTACTTATATAGCATCAAGATTTGCTAATTCTTTATTAGAAATGATGATTTATTCTGCTTCTTTTTCTTCTGTTTTCACAATATTAGGTCTGTTTGTATCCTATAGTTATGATTTAAGTTCAGGTCCTTCTATCATCTTAATCTCATCTTTATGTATGTTTGTACAAATTATTGTTGAAAAAATATATACAAAAATTTTTAAATAGTTTTGTAAGTAGATTTAACTACTTACAAAACAAACTTACATTAAAATGAGAAGTATAATACTATTCCAAGTATTAACATTACTAGAATTGCTACATACTCTAAAACAGAGGATATTTTGTGAGAATTATGTGATAATTGTTTGAATCCCAAGCCCATAAAAGCTGAGGCAAAAATAACCAATCCCATTCCTAAAGAAATGAAAATACTAGCTAAGATTACAGCAAAATAAGTTTTTAATACAAAAGCATAAATAAATAAAATAACAGTTCCTGGGCAGGGTATTAATCCCGCTGTTAATACAAAATATAGCTCTTGTTTATTTGTTTTGCTTTTTTGTTGTTTATCTATTTTTACATTTGACCATGACATTTTATTAAAATCATTTGCCTGTATAAGATTATTCTCTTTTTTGGGAGTTTGACAAGACCTGCAAAAACAAGATTTTTTGTATATTTTATTATAAAGTATAAAAAAAGCCAGTAAAATAATTAAAACTGCTGAGATTTTAGTAAGCATATAAATTGAGTCATTTACAAACGAATTTAAAAAAGAATCTAAAATAAAAACAGAAATCAATACTAAAATAAAAGCTCCTAAAATATGAATGAAAGCAGTAGCTAGAGATATCGCAAACGCTTTTGATACAGAAGTTTTATTAATTAAAAAATATGAAAAAGCTAAAGATTTTCCATGCCCTGGACCAATGGCATGAATTATTCCATAAATAAAAGAAACAAAGAGTAAAAATACGAGAGCAAGATTGTCTTTTCCTTCTTTTATATCTTGTAAATATTTTTTGATTTTTAAAGAATAGTTTTGCAGATAAGAACGTTCTTTTTTCTCTTCTTTATTTACTGTGATTTTTATTTCTTCATTTTCTACTTGGGGTTTGATTGTATTTCTTGTAGAAATTGTAAAAAGAATGCCACTTAAATCACTTTCTTTTTCTGTACTAACTTGTTTGAAACTTGAATATTCTTTGCTTATTTTTAAGTCAAAATATTGATTTTCATCAAAAACTTCGATATCCAATTTATAATTATTTTTAATCTCTTTTTTTAGTTCTATACTATAACTTAAGTGTAAACGCTCATTCTTTATATAAACATCATCGGCTAAGATGATGTTTTTTTCAAGTACTTTTGTTTCTTTATTTTCATAATAAAAAATTTTTGTTAAATAATCTTTAGGTCTAACATAAGAAATAAAAGCATTATAGATATTCTCTATCTCATTTTCATCCAATATTTTATTGGTATTTTGATCATAAATTTGATTTAAACTAGAGGTGAATTCTTTTGATACAATCCAGATAAAGTCAATCTTTTGTATATGTGTTTTACTAGAGACTACGTTTACTAAAACGGATGTTTTAGGGGTAGATAAAACACAAATCTCACAAGATAAAAGAAAAGCTTGTAAAAAAAGTAAGAGAAATATTACTTTTTTCATTTTTATTGATTTTTGATGGTTTTAGCGATATTTAGTAAGTTTTCATCCCATTTATAGGCTAGGGAATCTACACTAAGTACTGTTCCATTAATTGCTTTTGCAATCTTTCTTGCTGCATTTTGTGAGAACTGAGGGCTTACGAAAAGTGTTTTTATTTTATGTTCTTTTGCTTCTTTTACTAAAGCAATAATTTCTTTAACTTTGGGTTCTTTTCCTTCTTTCTCAACTGCAATTTGCTCTAAATGATAGGCTCGTGCAAAATAACTCCATGAAGGATGAAAAACCATAAAAGCACTCTCTTTTTTATCTTTTAAAATATCTTTTATTTTATTATCAAGTAAGGATAATTCTTCTATAAAAGAATTGTAATTTTTTGTATAAAAGGAAGTGTTTTTTTCATCTACTTTAATCAATGCTTCTAAGATATTTTTTGCATGAATTTTTACTAAAGAAGGGTCTGTCCATGTATGAGGGTCAAGTCCCGTGTGTTCTTCATCATCTTCATGATGATTTTCTTCTTCGTGGTTTTCTTCATGTTCTTCTTCATGATGCTCATGTGCAAGCATTTCTAATTTTTTAATGTTTTTGGAAGAGTCGATCATAAGCATTTTTTTATTTGAATAAGCAAACTTATCTAACCATGCATTTTCAAAAGGAACGCCTATGTAAAAATATATTGAGGACTTACTTAATTTTCTCATTTGTGATGTTCTTGGTGCATAGGTTGCTGGGGAGAAACCGGGTTTGACCATAACATTGATATTTACTTTATTTTTTGCTATTTTTTCTACAAAATATTTTTGAGGTAAGATACTTACTGTTACTTCATAAGCATAACTTTGAATGATTAAAAATATTGAAATTAAAAATATTTTCACTTTTTTCCTTTTTTGCAACTAAGATGCATTGTTAAGTGAATAATATAAAAACTTAGCTTTGATGCAACTTAGTTGCAAGTGTTATTTATGATATAATTCTTTATGAAAAATATTGAAGCACTAGTATTAAATACAAATATAAAGTTAACCTCTGCAAGAGTCGCAATTCTAGAAATATTTGCAAAAAGCACCAAACCACTGTCTTATGAAGATATCAAAGAAAACTTATTAATGGACAAAGCCACATTTTATAGAAATATTTCAAAATTTGAAGAAGAAAACATTGTTAATTCTTTTGAAAGCAATGATAAAAAAAGATATTTTGAAATTAAAAAAAATGCCCATTCTCATTTTGTTTGTTCAACTTGTTCTAAAATTGAATGTTTAAGTGAAAAATCCAATATCTCTTTACCTGGATATAAAATTGAAAATGTCATCATAAAAGGTATTTGCCAATTCTGTATGAAAGAACTTAATGATTAAAAATATCGTTATTTTTATCGTTATTTTTTTACTTGGAAGTATGGTATCATCGTATTTACATGAAGATTATAACAATATTCAATTTGATGCGATGATTTTAGTATCTGTAATATTTTTATATTTTATTTCTAAAAAATTAAAAACACTTTTAAATGATAACAATAAAAAACCTTAGAAAAATGGGACTTTTATAAAAAAGTATGTTTTGCATTTTCCCAGGATGAGTTTAATTTATAACGTGAACTTGGGTAATACAGTTTTGAATAAGAGGCAATTTCGTTATTTGAAGTAACCGTTCTTGATATTAATAAACAAGGTTCAAACTCACTTATATCTAAATATTCTTGAATCGTTTTATTTACTAATTTGGCTTCAATGGTATTTTCTACTTTATCAATAGGACATACTTTTTGTAAGTACTGAGTAGGAGTAGTATTCGTAAAATCTTGTTCTATATAATGTGGTACGCAAGAAGGTTTAATATAACGAATATCAAAACGCACGGGAACATCATTTTCTTTATGAATTATTTTAGAAATAAATATTTTCTGATCTTTTACAACATGTAAAATTTTTGATATCTCTTCATTTGCTTTAATTTCTTCTAAACAAAGTAAAACATTTGAGTAGTTATTCCCTCTGTCTTTGATTTCATCTGCGATGTTTTTTAAATCCAAAATAGAACTTTGTGATATTTGTTTTTTTACAAACGTTCCAAGTCTAGCAAAACGTTCAACATATCCTTCTATTACTAATTCTGAAATAGCTTTATTAACTGTAGGCCTACTTGTTTTAAATTCTTGAAGCAGTTGCATTTCAGTGGGTATTTTTTCTCCCTCTTTGTATTCATGGTTTAGAATTTGTTTTATAATATGTTCTTTTATGATTTTAAACAGAGGTTGTTTCATGTGGGCCTTGACAGATTTTTTATTTATTTTATCACAAAGATGGTAAAAAACCATCTTTGTAGATGCATAAACTTAAAAACTTGGCATTAAGTCACTTTTGATAAAATTATTGTATTTTCCTGATCGAACCACGGCCATAGCTTTTTCTATATCATCGGTAAAGTATCTGTCTTGCTCATAAAAACTTACTTCTTCTCTAATGATTTTTTTAGCAGCTTCTATTTTATTCGTTGATTTATGAGGAGCTCTAAAATCCATACCTTGAGCTGCTGCTAATAATTCAATTCCTACAATACCAGCTGTATTCTCAGCCATATCTGCTAATCTTCTTCCTGCATATGTAGCCATAGAAACATGATCTTCTTGATTTGCAGATGTTGGAAGTGAATCCACACTTGAAGGATGAGCCAAACACTTATTTTCACTAGCAAGTGCGGCACAAGTAACTTGGGCTATCATAAAACCAGAGTTGATACCTCCATTATTTACTAAAAATGCAGGTAATTGACTTAAGTGTTTATCCACTAATAAAGCCATTCTTCTTTCACTTAAGGCTCCAATTTCTGCAATAGCTAAAGCTAAATTATCACTAGCAAAAGCAATAGGTTCAGCATGAAAGTTTCCACCTGAAATTACATCTCCTTCATCTACAAAAATTAAAGGATTATCCGTTACCCCATTAGACTCAACTAATAAAGTGTGGGCTGTGTTTCTGATTTGAGATAAACAAGCGCCCATTACTTGTGGTTGACATCTAATAGAATAGGGGTCTTGTACACGGTCACAATTTACATGTGTTAAAGAAATCTCACTTTCTTTTTCTAATAAATCCACATACATAGAAGCTGCATCAATTTGCGTTTGATGTCCTCTTATTTCATGCACTCGTTTATCAAAAGGAGAACGACTTCCTAATACTGCTTCAGTAGTCATAGCGCCTGCAACAACTGCAGCTGCAAATAAATCTTCTGCATAAAATAAACCTTCAAGGGCAAAAGCAGTGGAGAGTTGTGTCCCATTTAATAAAGCCAAACCTTCTTTTGCTCCCAATACAATTGTAGTCATGCCTGCTTTTTCTAAACCTTCTTTTGCTGGAAGTATTTCATTCTTATATCTAACATAACCATATCCTAATAAAATAGCCGCCATATGTGCTAAGGGTGCTAAATCGCCACTAGCTCCTACAGAACCTTTTTTAGGAACACAAGGATAAACCTCTTTATTAATTAAATCAATCAACGCTTGAATCACTTTTAATCTAATTCCTGAAAAGCCTAATGATAAAGAATTTATTTTTAATAAAATCATTAAACGTACAGATGCATTTGAAATATATTCACCAATTCCTGCACTGTGTGATAATACAATTCTTTCTTGCAAATCTTCTAAATCTTCTTTAGCAATTTTTGTATTTGCAAGCAGACCAAATCCCGTATTTACACCATAAACAGTTTGGTCTTTTTCTACTATGTCTAAAATAGTTTGATTGGCTGCTTTTATTTTCGCTTGCGCACTTTTGTCTAAAGTAACAAAAGTTTGCTCATTTTTTACTCTTCTTAAGTCTTGAAGCGTTAACTTTCCTGGTACTAAATTTAATGTAAACATTCTTTCTCCTATTCTTTCATCATTGGTAAATCTAAATTTTGTTCTTTTGCTTTTTTAATGGCTAAATCATATCCTGCATCTACATGTCTCATAACACCTGTCGCTGGATCATTGGTTAAAACATTTTTTAATCTTTTTGCCGCATCTTCTGTTCCATCAGCAACAATTACAAGACCTGCATGTTGAGAAAATCCCATTCCTACACCACCACCATGATGTAAAGACACCCACGTTGCTCCTCCTGCTGTACTTAAAAGAGCATTTAATAAAGGCCAATCTGAAACTACATCAGAACCATCTTTCATGCCTTCCGTTTCTCTATTAGGACTTGTTACAGAACCTGCATCTAAATGATCACGTCCTATTACAATAGGAGCTTTTAACTCTCCACTTTTAACCATTTCATTAAAAGCAAGTCCTGCTTTTGCTCTATCTCCTGCTCCAATCCAACAAATTCTTGCAGGAAGTCCTTGAAATTGAATCTTTTCTCTTGCTCCATCTAACCATGTATGTAAACCAACATTATCAGGGAATAATTCTTTCATTTTTGCATCTGTTTTGTAAATATCAGTAGGATCACCAGAAAGTGCTACCCATCTAAAAGGTCCTATTCCTTCACAAAATAAATCTCTAATATATAAAGGCACAAAACCTTTAAAATCAAAAGCATTTTTAACTCCAACTTCTAAAGCCATTTGTCTAATATTATTACCATAATCAAAAGTAGCTATTCCTTTTGCTTGGAAACCTAACATAGCCTCAACTTGAACACCCATAGATTTTTTAGCTTCTGCTACAACTAAATCAGGATTAGAAATTCTTAATTCTTTTGCTTTTTCCATAGACCAACCAATAGGTAAATAACCATTTAATGGATCATGCGCAGAAGTTTGATCTGTTACTGCATCTGGTAAAAAATCACCTTTTAAAATTTCTGGAAAAATTTCAGCCGCATTTCCTAATAAACCAACAGAAATAACTTCTTTTTTATCAGTTGCGTCTTTAATTAATTTTAATGCTTCATCTAAACTTGTTGCTTTATAATCACAATATCCAGTTTCAAGTCTTTTATCAATTCTAGTTTCGTCACATTCAATAGCTAACATACAAGCACCAGCCATAGTAGATGCTAATGGTTGCGCACCACCCATTCCACCAAGTCCACCTGTTAAAATCCATCTAGATTCTAAACTTCCATTAAAATGTTTTTTAGCCATGGACAAAAATGTTTCATAAGTACCTTGAATTATTCCTTGAGAGCCTATATAAATCCAAGATCCTGCTGTCATTTGTCCATACATCATTAGACCTTTTTTATCTAATTCATTAAAGGTTTCCCAGGTCGCTTTATATGGAACAATATTAGAGTTTGCAATTAAAACTCTGGGTGCATTGCTATGAGTAGTAAAAACACCTACTGGTTTTCCAGATTGAACAAGAAGCGTTTCATCATCTTCAAGTCGTTTTAATACTTCTACAATTTTATCAAAACATTCCCAGTTTCTAGCAGCTTTTCCAATGCCCCCATAAACTACTAAATCTTCAGGTCTTTCAGCTACTTCAGGATCTAAGTTGTTTTTTAACATTCTTAATACTGCTTCGGTTTGCCAAGACTTGGTTTCAAGTGTAGTTCCTGTATTTGCTCTTATTACTCTTTTATTTTCCATAATATTTCCTTCTTTTCATTCTGATTCTTTATTATACATACAAAAAGGTTAATTGTCAATACAATTAACCTTTTATATAAAATTTTACGGATTTTATAAAAATATATGAGCAACTCCAGATGCTATTATTAAAGATAATACCGTTCTTTGAAACCAAACAATAATTATCTCTTTCATACTTAAAGGAATAGAAGTAGACATAATACAAGGAATCGATGCTGAGAAAAACAAAATAGATGAAATAGAAACAACACCTACAACATAACGTACAATCTCAACTGCTTCTTTTGAAGCAAGAGCTGGTAAAAACATTTCTGCAATTCCTAAGGTAATGGCTTTAGCAGTAACTAGAGGATCTGGTAATTGAAGTATATACGTAAAAGGATAAAATATATAAGCTGCTATATCAAATAAGGGCGTATATTTAGCAAGTAATAATCCCAATAGTCCAATAGATAAAATAGAAGGTAAAATAGCCATAGTCATTTTAAAACCATCTACAAAATTTGTTCCTATGTTTTTAAGTACGGGTTCTGCTTTAGCTGCTCCACTTAAACCTTCTTTTAGAGCATTTTTAAAGATATTTCCTTCTTGTTTTATTTCTATTATTTTTTCATTATTATAATTTAAATCGGATTTTTTAGATAAGGGATACAATCTTACTGTAATTGCAGTTACCATAAAAGTAATTACTAGCGTTGAGAAAAAATAGAAATTCCACATCTCCATTAATCCCAATGTTTTTGCAACTATTATCATAAAAGTAGCACTGACTGTTGAAAACCCAGTAGCAATAATAGCTGCTTCTTTAGCTGAATACTTCCCTTCCATATATACTCTGTTTGTAATTAACAAACCAATAGAATAAGAACCAACAAAAGAAGCAACAGCATCAATTGCTGATCTGCCTGGTGTTTTCCAAATGGGTTTCATTACAGGCTGTAAGAGCACACCAATAAATTCTAAGAGTCCATAATTAATTAGAAAAGCCAAGAATATTGCGCCTATTGGAACAATTAGGCCTACAGATATTACAAGTTTGTCATACAAAAAAGGTACCATTCCTCTTTGGAATAAAAAATCAGGTCCTATTTTTGTAACTGCCATAACAGCCACAAAAAAACCGATTACTTTAGCAATTGAGAAAATAATTGTAACAGTATCTTTATTCCATTCTTTTTTATAAAAAGGATAAACGGCACCTAAAAAAATGACTATAAGTGCATAATAAGGTAAAACACTCGACAAGTTTGTTTTGAAAAAACCTACCATATGATCTAAAGGTATAGTAGTTTTCCCATTAAACTCTATTGCAATAAAGAATATAAATATTCCAAGCATACTTAATATAGAAAACTTTAAAATGTTTCCTAAAACAAAAATGTTTTTTTCTTCTGTATTTTTCATAAATTTGTCTCCTCCAATATTTTATGTTACAATTATATACACAATTAATCTTATTGTCAATACAATTAAATAATATATACCTAGAAGTGAGCTGAAAATGAAAGATTTTGATAAAGTTTGGACCCATGGAAGAATTACTGTTCTAAATAAGAATAATGAAATAGAGGTGCTTGAAAACAGTTTTTTAGCAATAAAAAATAAAAAAATAGTAAAAATAGATAAAATGGAAAATTTGTCAAAATTTACATCTAAAGAAAGTTTTAATGTTGAAAACAGACTGATTTCTACTTCTTTAATTGATTGTCATACGCATTTAGTGTATGCAAAATCAAGAGCAAATGAGTTTGAAAAAAGACTAAATGGAGAAACCTATGCCAAAATTGCAGAAGCAGGGGGAGGTATTGTTTCTTCTATTAAAGGCATAAGAGAAAGTAGCTTTGATGAAATCTATGAAAGCAGTGAAAAACGCTTAATTTGTTTAATTAAAGAAGGCGTGACCTGTATTGAGATTAAAACAGGTTATGGGCTTGATACAAAAAGTGAAATCAAAATGTTAGAAGTAATGAAAAAACTCGAAGACAATTATCCAATACATATAGAAAAAACATTTTTAGGTGCCCATGCTGTTCCCTTGGAATACAAAAACAATGCAGATGCTTATATTGATTATATTTGCGACACAATGTTAGATGAGGTTCATAATACAGGGCTAATAGATGCAGTTGATGCGTATTGTGAACATCTTGCTTTTTCAGTAGAGCAAATCAAAAGAGTTTTTGAAAAAGCTAAAAGTTTAGATTTAAGAGTAAAACTTCATGCCGAACAATTCTCATCAATGGGAGCAAGCACACTTGCATGTGAATACAAAGCATTAAGTGTAGATCATTTAGAATTTACACAAGAAGAAGATATTAAAAGAATGAAAGAAAGTAATACCGTTGCTGTTTTATTACCAGGTGCGTATTATTTTTTAAGAGAAAGCAAAATGCCAGCAATTAATCTTTTTAGAAAACATAAAGTACCAATAGCAATTGCTAGTGATTTAAATCCAGGAACCTCTGCTTTATGTTCGATGCAATTAATGATGAATATGTCCGCTGTAATATTTTCTTTAAGTGTCAATGAGACATTTTTAGCGGTAACAAAACATGCATCTCAAGCTCTTGGGCTTCAAGAATCAAAAGGGCTCTTAGCTTTGGGGTATGATGCTGATTTTTGTATTTGGGATATTGATCATATTAGAGATTTAGTTTGTTCTTTTAGACCAACAGCTTTGCATTCTAGTGTGTATCAAGGAGAAAAAGTAAATGTATAAAAAAGCAAACAAAGACTTATGGAGCGGAAGAGTTGATGTAGAAGACAAAGAATTAGGAAAACGTTGGCATGAAAAAATACAATTTATAAATGAGCCCTTTACGAAAAAAAAAGGTATTTGTCTTTTTTCTTTTGACTGCGATGAGGGTGTTAAAAGAAATAAAGGAAGAGTTGGAGCTGCAAAAGCAGGGGATGCTTTGAAAAAAGCCATGGGAAACTTTGCTTATCATTTAGAAAATAAGATTCTATATGATGCTGGAAAAGTTGTAGCCACTGAAGACTTAGAAAAATCTCAAAAGGTTTATGCCAAAACCTTGAAGAAAATATTAAAAAACAAACACTTTCCTCTTGTTTTAGGAGGAGGGCATGAAACAGCTTATGGAAGTTTTTTGGCTTTACATAAACATCTAAAAGAAGATATTGCCATCATTAATTTTGATGCGCACTTTGATTTACGAGTGAACAAAGAAGCTACTTCAGGAACACCTTTTGCTCAAATAGCTGCTTTATGTAAAAAAGATAAAAGAAAATTTTCGTATATGTGTTTGGGAGTATCAAAAGCTTCTAATACAAAAGCTTTGTATAAAAAAGCAAAAGATTTAAATGTTGTTTCTATAGAAGATACAAAAATGAATCTTTTGTATTTAGATCAAATTAAAAAAGACATTGATGTTTTTTTGCAAAAACAAAAAAATATATATATTACAATTGATACAGATGTTTTTTCAGCCTATATACTAGAAGCAGTATCAGCGCCTGCTTCAAGAGGTATTAGTTTAGAAATCACTTATGAAGTTTTAAAGTACTGTTTCAAAAAATATAAAAATAGAATTAAACTTCTAGATATAACAGAGTTTAATCCCCATTTTGATGAAAAAACCATTGGAGCCAAAATTATTTCAAGACTTGTTTTTGATATTGTGCATTTAATTGATGAGCATATAAAATAAAGAAGAGAGATTCTTCTTTATGCTTTTTGAACTTGGGCTGTATCTAATTGTCTTGAAAAAGCTTCTAGATCTTTTTTCTTTAAATCACCATTGTATAAAATATCTTCAGGATTAATATCATTGTCATTAATTCCTTTTGGAATAACGTCACTGTTTTTTAGTACTTCCATATTTTGATCCAGTTCATCTTCACTGTAAGCCATTTGCATTTCTGCTGCTATTACGAAAGGAAGTTGTTCAACCACTCGTAGTTTTTTTAAGTCTTCTTCTACATTTGCACCTTCAATGGTAATGATAATACGACCTTCTTCATCATGCATGTGATAATCACAGGCCTCACAGTTTTTTAAACTTGTTACAACTGCGTCTAAATTCTTTACTAGGGTTTTTACTACTATGCTTGAGATATTCATTTTATTCCTTTAGGGTAAGATATAATAATTGATGGTTTTACCATCATTACTTATAAAAAGTTCTTTTTCATTGATAAACAATATATGGTTTAACAACATTTTATTGCCTTTTAATTCAAACAATTCTTTTTTTGTTTTTGTATCAAAAATCAAAACATTGTTTTCTTCATCATTGGCAATTGCCGCAAGCTTTCCACTTGGACTTAATGCACATGCATATATTAAGAAGTTTACCTTTTTATAGAATGTTTTTCCTTGATTATAAACAACTGCACGGCGATCTTGACCTGCTGTTAAAATGACATTATTTTTAATATCCACTTGAAAAACATTGTCTAGGTTTTGTTTTTCATAGATTTTAATAAAAGAACCAGTAAAACTGTTATGTACTTTTAAATCTCCACTTTCATCTGCAATAATTATCTCATCTTTTTTTTCATTTAATACGAAATGCGAAAACTTAGAAGCAGATATTTGTTTGATATAAAGAGTTTTTTTACTCGTAATATTGTATAAATAAATCTCATTTGCAAGACTTGCAAATATAATTAGATTTTTATTTATAAATTTTGCTTGAGAAATAAATAAATGTTTTTGGTCTGAGAGAACCGTTCTAAGTTGTTGATTTTCATAAATTAAAAGCTGTCTTGCTCCTTTAAAACCTTGTGCTAAAAGTAATATTTTATCTTTAAGAATATCTACAGAGTATATTTTTGAAGGCATTTTTTCGTCTAAGAAGTCTTTTGTTTTGGGCATTTTTACTAAGTTTTTTAATTCTTTTGAATACATATCAAAAGAAAAGAGTGTGCCTTCTAGAGTAGAGATATATAATTTTTCTTTGTCTCTTATCATATCTGTAACACCAGAACTAAGTGTAAAACTATACTTAGCTTCTATATCTTTGCCTTCTAATGTTGTGATGAATAAAAATATAAAAAAGAGTTTTTTTAACTTATTCATTTAAAGTACTTATTTCTATTGCACCTGTAGGGCAGGCTTTAATACAGTATCCACAGGAAGTACAATTATCATTAATTGATGGTTTAAACAGTGCCAGAAAATCTATGGCTGTATCTAAACAAGGATCTTTACAAGAAAAACACATGGTTCGATTCCAAGATAAACATTTTTCTGTATTAATAGTAATTTTTGCTTTTATTGTGTGTTTAAACTCCAGAGAAAGTGCTTGTGTGGGACAAACTATGGCACATTCATCACAGTAAGTACAACCAGCATGCTCAAAATTTAGTGCTGGGGTTTTATTCTTTTGAATGAAAATAATATTTGTAGGACAGACATCCTTACATAAACCTTCACAGCTTATACACTCATTCAAAAAAATATCATCTTTATAATAAGGGGGTCTTATAACACTCTCTTGCTTTTTAAAAGCAAGAGAGCTAAAAAGCTCTCTTCTGTTCATTATTTCTCTAAACTATCTATGTTTTTCTTTAATGTATCTAAATCTTTTGTTAATACTTCATGCCATCTTGATTTACTATCTCCATCTTTACTTAAAAAACTTGCTTTAAAATTATTTTCAACTGCTAGTTTTCCAGTACTTTGAGGTGCATGACATTGAGTACACGAAAATCTTGCTCCTGATAAAGTAGGTATTTCTTGAATAGATACTTCATTTTTCATCACATCAATGGTTTTTTTGAAACCTTCTTTTAGCGAATAACTATGAGCTGGTCTAAAATTAATAAAATGTGATTTAGGAAGAGGCGTTGCCCCCATAGATTCAGCCACTGCTGGATCATGACATCCTACACATGAATTATTATCAATAGTAATAGGCATTAAACCTTCTGTACTATGTGGAATCATTGGTGGTGCATCTTGGTAGGCTCTTTTGATTTTATAGCCACTCATAGGTTCACCTGTACCATACATAGTTTTATCACCTGTTGTTGTATCTTCTGTATAAAGGTTGGTTTTTCTTAAACCCAAAGACTCTTCTTTAACAGTAGAATAGGTTTTGTTTGCATCCGTACATCCAGTAATAAAAACAGCCGTTATAACACTAAGACCTAAAATTATATTTCTAAGTTTCATTTTTCTCTCCTTTAAAATTTCTAATTGTAAAATTTAATGCATCGTCATTGCATACTTCTATACATCTTGCACAAGATGTACATTCTCCACTTAATACAGGTATTGATTCTTTATTAATCATGAATAACACTTGCGATTCTGGACAAACATCTTTACATTCCATACATGCTGTACATTTTTGCGCATCATGAGCTACTTTTATAAGTGAAAATTTAGCTGCCATAGAGTAAAAAGCACCCAAAGGACAAATATGCCCACACCAACCATTTTTTAAAACGAATAAATCGAATAAAAAAATAATAACAATTGCTCCATAACCAAAGCCCATGCCAAAAACCAAACCTCTATGAACCATAGAAATAGGGGAAATAAATTCAAAAGCACTAAGGCCTAAAAAATACGAAAGTATTAAACTCAAAAACAAAACAAAATAACGCAAATTTCTACTTGCGGGTTGTTTTTTTTGGATTTTGTTAAAACCAAATTTTCTTCTTATATAATTACTTGCATCAGAGATAATATTAATAGGGCATACCCAAGAACAAAAAGCACGTCCGCCTATGCTTATGTAAAAAAGGGTAATAATTAAAACACCTATTAATAAATCACTGCTTAAAACTGCCCCTGCAACTAACATTTGCAAAGCAGCATAAGGATCACTTAAAGGAATAAATCCAAGTAACAACGAGGAAGATAAATTACCTTGTAAAAAAGTAAATCCCCAAGCATTTCCTGCAAAATATAAAAACATTAATGATACTTGTAACGATCTTCTTAAGATGAGATATCTGTATTTTCTAATCATCTAAAAGTCCTTTCATATCATTTAATGAATCTATTGCAGGTCTGCTGCTTATTTTTGTTTTTGTTTTAATTTCTCTTGCATTTTTTAAACGACTTTCATCTTCTTTACTCCAAGACTTAATATAATGATCCCCAGCTCGTCCTGTAACTAAGTCACGTGGCAAAATAAAAATAGAAGCTTTTTGTGTGATACATGCTCTTTCACATAAACCACAACCTGTACATACATCGGCATGTACAATTGGAACAATAAAAGCATGTTTCCCTGTTCTATCATTTTTTCGATACTCTAAAGTAATAGCTTCATTTAAAAGTGGACAAGCGCTGTGACAAGCATCGCATTGTATTCCCCAAAAAGCAATACATGCGCTCTCATCAATAAGTGCAAGCCCCATATCAGCAGTATTGATATCTAATATGCCATTAGTACTAACACGTTTTTCATCTAAAGCATTGGTTGGACAAATAGGAACACAAGGTATATCAGGACACATATAACAAGGCATGTCTCTTGGTATAAAAAAAGGTGTTCCTAAGGGTTTATTATCCCCTGGTTTTGCTAACATTAAAGTATCGTAAGGACAGGCTTCAACACAAAGCCCACACTTGATACATGCTGCTAGAAAATCTTTTTCTTTAAGAGCTCCTGGGGGCCGTAAAATAAGTTTAGAGGCTGTTACTTCATCAACATAAGCACTCCAAACCAAACCCCCAAGGGCTAATAAACCTGCACTTCTCGCAGATTTTAAGAAAAACTCTCTTCTAGTTATTTCCATTTTTAAGCTTTATATACTTTAACTGCACATTTTTTAAAGTCAGTTTGTTTTGATTGTGGACAAGTAGCATCCAAACAAACTTTATTAATAAATACTTTTTCATCAAAGAAAGGTACAAAAACCAAACCTTTAGGAGGTCTGTTTCTTCCTCTTGTTTCAACTCTGGCTTTTACTCTTCCTCTTCGTGATTCAATCCACGCTAAACCACCTTGAGTAAGGTTTAGTTTTTTTGCATCATCTGGATTCATATAACATAAAGCTTCTGGAACTGCTCGGTATAATTCTGGAACTCTCATAGTCATTGTTCCTGAATGCCAGTGTTCTAAAACTCTACCTGTACTCATCCATAAAGGATATCTTTCATCTGGCATTTCTGGTGCATCCATATAAGGGCGAGCAAAGATTTTCGCTTTGTTTTTTAAGCTTGTTTTATCTTTGTTAGTAATACCTTTTAAATCTCCATAAGCTAATTTTTTAGCCAATGTTCCATAAAATGCAAAATCACCGTGATTTGCTTTTGCAGCATATGGATCGTATTTTGCATTAAATCTCCACTGCGTTTCTTTACCATCAACAACTGGCCATTTTAATCCTCTTACTTTGTGGTACGTATCAAAATCAGCTAAATCATGTCCATGTCCTCGTCCAAAGTCAGCATATTCTTCAAATAAATATTTTTGAATAAAAAAACCATAACCGTCAAATACTTTTCCATCAGAACCAAGAACGTTTCTTTTATCTCCTGCTCCATCAGTATTGTCATAACCTTTTTGGATAGGATCATTTAAATCCAGTTTAAACGCTTTGGCTGCTTTATTAGCAAATAAAATATCATACATCGTTGTATCATCCGAATAGCCCATTTTATAAGCTTCAGAACGTACATCTTCAAGTTTACTTCCATTTCTTAATGTTGAAGCTCCCCATAAATCTTTTACAGTAAATCGTTTTGCAAATTCAACCCACTGCCAAGTATCAGACATAGAATCCCCTACTGGTAGAACTTGTTGTCTCCAATGTTGTGTTCTTCTCTCCGCATTACCATAAGCTCCCCATTTTTCATAAATCATAGCTGTTGGTAAAATTAAATCAGATACTTTTGCAGAAATTCCTGGATATCCATCTGAACATACAATAAATACATCCATTTCTCTTGCTGCTTTAATCCAATGTTTTGCAGATGCTGTTGTATGGAAAATATTGGTTACTGAAATCCATGCAAATTTTACAAAACCATCTTCAATATCTCTCATTATTTTCATAACATGTTGATTTCCAATACCATTTAAGGTTTTTGAAGGAATTTTCCATGCTTTTTCACAAATATCTCTGTGTTTTGGATTTTTAACCATCATATCAGCAGGTAATCTGTGTGTAAAAGTACCAACTTCTCTTGCAGTTCCACAAGCACTTGGTTGACCTGTTAATGAAAATGCTCCAGAACCTGGTTTTGCTTGTTTATTTAATAAAAAGTGAACATTATAAGCAAGCGTATTTACCCAAGTACCACGTGTATGTTGATTCATTCCCATTGTCCAAAAAGAAACTACCTTTCTTCCTTTTTCAATGTATAAAGCAGCAAGTTCTTTGATTTTTCGCATAAATTCTTCATCACTCTCATCAGGATTCCCTTTTGAAACTTCTGTTGTATATTCAGCTGTATAAGGCGCTAAGAATTTTTTATATTCTTCAAAAGAAATTTCCCAGTGTTTAAGACCAGCTGGTTTATTAACCATCACATCGCCTTCTTTGTACCCATAAGGTGCAAGTGCAGGTGCCTCAGCTTTAGAAATAACTTTCTTAGCTTCTTTATTCATGATTTCTATTTCTAAATCTGTGTATTTGTCCATAGATTTTTCTTTGTCTGGATTTTTCATTCCATAACCAATATTTACAGGACTTGCTGCAAATACAATGTTTTGTTTAACAAAGTCCCAATCAATTGATTCTGGATGATTATATACAATTTCTCTTGCAATATAATTCCATAAAGCCAAATCAGAATTTGGTTTAAAAATAATTTCCATATCTGCCACATCAGATGTTCTATGTGTATAGGTAGTTAGGTTAATGATTTTTACTTTATCAGGATTTGATAATTTTCTATCCGTTACTCTTGACCATAAAATAGGGTGCATTTCTGCCATATTAGAACCCCAAGAAACTACAGTATCCGTGATTTCAATATCATCATAACATCCAGAAGGTTCATCAATTCCAAAGGTTTGATAAAAACCAACAACAGCAGAAGCCATACAATGTCGGGCATTTGGATCAATAGCATTTGATCTAAAGCCTGCTTTCATCATTTTTTGCGCCGCATAACCTTCCATAACAGTATATTGTCCCGATGCAAAGTTCGCAAGAGCTTCAGGACCATTTTCTTTTAAGGCTTTTTTAGCGTGTATTTCCATTTCATCAAAAGCTCGTTCCCACGATACTTCTGCAAAATCTCCTTGTTTATCAAACTCACCTTTTTTATTGACTCTTAAAAGTGGTTTTTTTAACCTATCTGCCCCATACATGATTTTTGCATTAAAATATCCTTTAATACAATTAAGCCCTCTATTAACGGGAGCTGCTGGATCGCCTTTTACTGCAACAATTTTTCCTGCTTTGGTTGCTAACATAATTCCACAACCCGTACCACAAAATCTACATGCTGCTTTATCCCATCTCCAACCAGTTTCAGCCGTTTTAGCTTTTGCTTGAAGCTCTAAAGGAACACTCATTCCAATAGCAGCTGCCGCTGATGCTGCTGCTGAGCTTTTTAAAAAGTCTCTTCTGTTTAATGCCATACTATCTCCTTTTGGTTCTATACTAAAAATTCTATCACTAAATTGTAACATAAATATTGATTGTAATCAATTTTCTTAAGATTCAATTAAGACTATTTTTGTCCTATTTCATTATTTTCCTCGATTGTCTGTTTTTTAATCAATAGAAAAATCTTAATTATGATAAAATATTTAAAATATAAGAGGGAAGAAGATGAGTTTTTTTAAATATTTAAAAGCCGTAGCAACAGGACCTAAATCCAACAGAGATTTAGAAAAAGAAGAGTGTTTTGAAGCTATTAAGATGATCTTAGACCAAAAATGTGAGCCTGAGCAAAGTGCTGCTTTTCTAATGTGTTTGCGAGTAAAGTTAGAAAGTGATGACGAATTAAAAGGATGTTTGCAAGCATGTAATACGTATATCAAAAAAGACAATATTCCAGAATCAATTGAAATAGGTTTTTCTTTTGATGGTAAAAAGAAACAAAGCTATTTATTCCCTCTATACTCAAAAATATTAAAAAACTTCTTTGTCAATAACAAAGAATATAAAAGTTTTGATTTAATTATTTCAGGAGATGAACCCCAACCTTCAAATATTGGTATTACGGTTAAAGAACTAATAGAAAAAATCACTTTAGAAGACAATGTTCATTTTTTTGATAGAAAAGACTATTTTAAAGAGTTATCAGCACTTACTCCTTTACGAAAAAAACTCTTTATGCGTTCTGTTTTTAATACCGTAGAAAAATTGTTTAATCCAGCCAATTCAAAGTATGCACTTACTTCTGCTTTTCATAAACCTTATGTAAGAAAATACAATATGTTGTTTAAAGATAATTATGAAAAATTATTGGTATTAAAAGGCAATGAAGGTAATCCTGAAGTATTCTCTAACTTTAAGTATTGGTTGGAAAAAGACGGGGAAATTGTTGAAGAAAAAGTTTTATTAGAAGACTTTGGAATTAGCTATGAGACGGAATATAAAGCGATTACACTTGATGATATGTTAAAAGAATTAAAGAATCCAAGTGAGGACTTAATGAATTTGGCTTATTTAAATGCAGCTATTTTATTGTATGCAACAAATAGAGTTGATTCTATTAAAGATGGCTATATGCTTTTAAAGAAATAACATGTCTTATTTTCCTATGTTTTATTCTTTAGACAATAAAAATATTTTGTTAATAGGCGGTGGGTATATTGCTTATGAAAAGCTGGAAAAACTTCTTGATTTTACAAAAGATATTGATATTATATCTCCATTATTAAATGATGATATGAAGAATAAAATTAAAGAATATGATTTGCCTTATAAAAAAAACAAATATGAAGTAGGGGATTATAAAAACTATGACATCATAATTGTAGCAGTTGATGATTTTGATGTTCAAAAAAGTATTTATGAAGAAACACGTAATACTTCTTGTTTATGTAATTGTGTAGATTTTGCAAAGTATTGTGATTTTATTTTCCCCTCTTATGTTAAAAAAGAGGACTTAGTTATCGCAATTTCTACTTCAGGTAGCTCTCCTGCTTTAGCAAAAGCTCTAAAAGTATATATAAGAAATAAAATCCCTTCAAATATAACAGAGTTCTTAAAAGAAATGAAAAACTTAAGAACTTCGATGCCAAAAGGAAAAGAAAGAATGAATTATTTTGAAGAAAAAGTTAAGGAGTATTTAAAATCATGGAATTAAAAAATATTTTTTTATTTGAAGGTTTAAGCAAAGAGACTATCAAATCCATAGAAAACATTTCACGTATTGAGAAATTAAACAAAGGAAATATTCTTTTTTATGAAGGAGATGAACCTAAGTATTTGCATATAGTTCTTAAAGGAACTATTAAATTATATAAAGTAACTTCTAGTGATAAAGAGTTGGTTCTTAAATATTTTCATGAAGATCAAATGATAGGTGAATTTGCAAACTTTGAGAATATGACTTTTCCTGCTACTACTGAAGCAATGACACAAGCAGATGTTTTAAAAATTGATTTTGAAGCATTTAAAAAAATAATGTTATCTAATGTGGACATTGTTATGAGAATTCAATCTTCTTTAATAACTAAAATTAAGAACTTGCAGAATATTATTTTTATGAACTTAATTTTAGATACAAAACAAAAAGTTGCTAAGTATATAGTAGATAATAAACAAGATTTTTTTACAACAAAAAACGTATTGATTGCTCAAACGTTGAATATGACACCAGAAACCTTATCTCGTACCTTAAAAGTATTTAAAGACAGCAATTTAATTAATATTAGTAAAAAAACAATGAATATTGAGATCTTAAAAACCTATTATATGTAAATAGGTTTATTTAAACCAATTAAGTTCTTTTCTTAAATTAACTACTTCTCCTACTATTATAATAGAAGGACTTTTTGCTTTTTTTGACAGCTGTACAATTGTTTCCAGCGTGCCTACTAAAACTTGCTGTTTAGAAGTTGTTCCATCTGTAATAATAGCACAGGGATAAGAAGGTGGTTTTCCTATGTCAAGCAATTTATTTACAATAAGTTGAATATTGTGTAAACCCATTAAAAAAACAATGGTTTCATTTTCAACAAAAGAAGACCAATTAATATTGGCAACATCATTTGAACTTTTAGTATGCCCTGTTACTACTCTAAACGAAGGGGTGATTCCTCTATGTGTTACCGGAATTCCTGCATAAGCTGGAACTGAAATAGCTGAGGTAATACCTGGTATTATTTCAAATTTTTGATTTCTTTGTACTAAATACAAGGCTTCTTCCGCCCCTCTTCCAAATACAAAAGGATCTCCACCTTTTAATCTTACAACATGTTCATATTTTAAAGACGCTTGATAGATGATTTCATTGATTTCATCTTGAGGAACTTTATGATTGTCTTTTTCTTTTCCAACATATACTAATACTACATCTTTTTTTGCATATTCTAATAGTTCAATATTTACCAATCTGTCATAAATAATAATATCCGCTTTTTTTACTATTTTTAAAGCTTTAACTGTTAATAAATCAATATCCCCAGGACCTGCTCCTGTTAAATATACCATTGTACATCCTATGTTTTTTTGTATTATAGCCTATTTTTTATACATAGTTTTTGCTAAAATGTTTAAAAAGTAAACAAAAAAGTTATTGGGTAAAAATAAACATTGCTCTTAATCAAGATATAAAAAAATCTTAATGGTTATAATGAAACAAATATAGTAAATAAAGAATTAAGTCAAAAATTATTGACCAAAATAAAAATTAATTAAGCAAATTTATAATATGCTTAAGATACAAAGAATATGGAGAATATGATGTTAATAGATGGACATGGTAGAAAAGTAGATTATTTAAGAGTTTCAGTTACAGAGCGCTGTAATTTTAGATGTCAATACTGTATGCCCGAAAAACCATTTTCATGGGTTCCTAAAGAAAACTTACTTTCCTATGAAGAATTATTTGAGTTTATTAAAGTCGGAATTGATGAAGGAATAAAAAAAGTTCGGATTACGGGAGGAGAACCTCTTTTAAGAACGGGTTTAGATACTTTTTTAAAAATGATTTATGATTATGATCCCAGTATTGATTTGGCTTTAACTACCAATGGTTTTTTATTACCACGTGCGGCACAAGCCTTAAAAGATGCTGGATTAAAAAGAATCAATATTTCACTTGACTCTTTAAAACCAGATGTTGCGGCTAAAATAGCACAAAAAGATGTATTAAAAACAGTATTAGCAGGAATACAAAAAGCAAAAGACTTGGGGTTTAAGATTAAAATAAATTGTGTTCCTATGAGGGGCTACAATGAAACAGAACTCATAGATATTTTAGATTTTTGTAAAGAAAATGGTTTTGAGGTTCGTTTTATTGAATTTATGGAAAATAAACATGCCCATACAGGTGCAAAAGGTTTAAATTCACAAACAATACAAGACATAATTGCGAAAAAATACTCTTTTACGCTGGTTCCACGAACTGGACCTTCTCCTTCTCAAGGATATGCCTTGGATGATGGTTATGTCTTTGGGATTATTGAACCACATAAAAGTGATTTCTGTGACTCTTGTAATAGAATACGCTTAACTGCAAGTGGTGTATTAATTCCTTGTTTGTTTTTTGAACAATCTCAAAGTATCAAAGAAGCGATTCAAAACAAAGATATTAAAAAAGCGGCTGCTATTTTAAAAGATGTTCTTGCAAATAAACCAGAAAAAAACAATTGGAATGATGGAAATGACAATGAAGTTTCATCAAGAGCTTTTTACGAAACGGGAGGATGATTTAAACAGAATTTAAGTTGTCTTAGATATAATATCGCTCCACTAAAATTTAGTGAGATTATATACCTATTAGGAGGTCATTATGGCTTTAGATAAGGACGTAAAAACAAGTATAATTGTTAAGCATCAAAGAAATGAAAAAGATACAGGTTCAAGTGAAGTACAAATTGCAGTTTTAACTAAACAAGTTGCAGTATTAACTGAACATTTAAAAATCAATAAAAAAGATCACTCTTCAAGATTAGGTCTATTAAAAATGGTTGGAAAAAGAAAAAGACTTCTTAAGTATTTAAGAAAAACTGATTATACTAAATTCTTAGCACTGGTTGCTGATTTAGGAATCAGAGCTAAATAATTTTATTTAGTTTATAAAAAAGCTTACAAGTTAACTTGTAAGCTTTTTTTTTGCCAAAAATAAAATCTGTTTATTCCCTAGCAAACTCATACTACACCATCCCGTATTCTAAATCACTGCATCTAAGCTCACAGAATAAAGAATCTTATTAAACAAACTTTTTATATGAATAAATTACATCGCTAATATAATTCATTTAAATAGCAATTTTGGAAAAGTATTTAAACGTATTTTATTATAGACTTATTTTCAATATCCAGCAGGCATGTTTTTGTTTGCTTAATATATTACAAAAGGATTAATAATGATTAAGAAAAGTATCTTTGCTTTAGTATTATGTACAAATATATTGTTTGCTCAAAATGAAGTAAGTGGAAGCCTAGGTCTTAGTCTTGGCAAGGTAAGTATACGCGATAATTTTTATAGTACGAAAGACAATGACAAAATAAGTACTTTAAATAAAAAAGCCAAAAAAATTGATGAAAATATCATTTTTCCCTTACTCAACTTAGAATATGGCGATTTTTATTTAAATGGAAATATTAACGAACAAAGTATAGGTTATTCTTGGACTAAAGATAATGCAGTTTATATAACAAGCAAGGGTTTAGGTATAAAACAGTCTTTTGAAAATAATATGTTTTATAGTCTTGATTACAAGCTTGAAGATGTTTATATCAATCCTTATTCTCTGAATATTAAAAGAAAAAGTAAGAATGCAAAGCTTATAGAACTAAGTTTAGGGAAAAAAGGAATATATAATTTTCTAGATTTAACGTATCATTTTAAAAAGATAAACATAAATGATGAAGTAAATAAAAGTGAGAAACAAAGTGGTTATAGTAATGAAGTAAATGTAATGGCCACCTTATTACAATTTAATCAAAACTCTTTTGGTGCTATGGGTTTTATTTTAGGAAATGGGATATTTGATGGCAATAGTAATGATTATAAAAAAGTAGGTTTAAAATATGAAATGGAAATAAATTTTTTAAATACTCATAGAATAGCATTAGAAAATATCTATGAAGTCTATACCTATGATAAAAAAAATTCTTATTTTAATAAGGAAAGAGATGAAAAGGTTTTTTCATTAAAAATTAATTATACTAAAAGCAATTTTTTGAATTATAAAAACCTAGTATTCCATACAGACTATATTAGCAACACACGAAACTCAAACATAGCTTTTTTTCAAAGTAATACGGATATTCTTCTTATCTCTCTTGCTTATACTTTTTAAACAAAAATATTCTTTAAAAATAGTGCAGGTCTGTACTATTTTTAATTTACTTCTTTTATTATATTACTTTAATAGCAGTTTTGGAAAAGTATTTAACGTTATTTTTTCATACAATCATCAAACACATATTTCCCACATAAAAAAGTATTAACATTAATTAAAGGATAAAATTGAAAATCAAAATTATTATATTCATTTTCATCTCTGTAATTTTTATCTCACTACTAGAAGAAAACAATTATGAGATAAGAAACTTGAACTTTGTTCACAAGAGTGAAAAAATAGAGGGTAAATTAATATTGCCTTTAAATAAAAACTTATTAAGCATATTTGCAAGCGATGATGAGAATATAGATATCAATGAAAGTATTCGCGTATTAAAAAAAGAACTTATAAATCTTAATAATTTTTCACTAAAAGTTTTTGATAAAAGCCAACACGCAATGCTCAAAAATAAATATTTCAAAAATACAAAGTATGATTTATGGTTTTTATTTAAACCAAATATATTAGGAACTGATGCTTTTGTTGATGGTTATGAAGAATTAATAATTAACTGGATAAAGAATGAAGTGTAAAACTATATATGGCCTTAAACACCTGCTTCTTGTACTTATTTTCTTTACACATATCGAAGCTAAAGATAAACAATATTTAGAATACATATTACAAAGTGAAGGAAAAATAATTGGAAAAATGACAATAGTGGAGAAAGAAAATGAGTTGATTACAAAGATGACTATTAACATTTCTTCTGTCTTTTTTACTTATTTTTATACTTATATCGAAAAATCTTTTTATAAGAATAAGGAATTAGTATCTTTTGAGATTATGGAAAATGATGATGGAAAGATAAAAAAAATAAAAGCTTTAAAAAAAGGTAATCACCTTGTATATTCAAATGAGACAATATTAGATATTAAAGGTATTGATGTATCTGCTTTTAAAATTAACAAAGAGTTTTTAGCGAGAAATATAGGTAAAAAATCATTTACAATAAAAACCTACGATGCTTTTGAAGCAAAAAAACTGCAAGTACATTACACCTTAAAAAATAAGAATAACAAAAGTTATACTTTTGAAGTATTAAACAGCAGAAAAGAAAAAGAGCTTAGAGTTTATACTAAAAATGCAGTTTTAATTTATTTTGAAAATGATTTTTTTCAAGCTTCTCTGCTTAAAAAAGAGGAGTATAAGTGATAAGAATAGTAGATTTTTTTTTAAAACGGACAAAACTAAATTATTCGCTGTTTCTAATTTTAATTCTTGCAGGTTTTTTTGCCTATGGAAAAATAGCCAAAGATGTGTTTCCTATTATTAAAATTGATAAAATTATTGTAAGTGGTTTCTATACAAATATTAGTAACGATGCTTTAAATAAGATGGCTGTAATTCCCCTTGAAAACGAATTAAAAGCCTTAGACGGAATTCAAAAAATTGAATCTTATATTTCACAAGGAAGTTTTACAATTGTTTTGACTTTGGAGGAATACTCAAATGAAGCTAAAGTTTTAGACAAAACGAAAAATATTATTTCTAATGCAAAATCTGATTTGCCCTCAGATATGAAGGAACCAAGTGCTTATACAACAGATTGGAAAGCACCTTTGCTAAATGTTATTTTTTCTTCTAATTCAGTATCTAAAGATAAATTAATTACTTTTGCAGATGAAATTAAAAATAAACTCTTATTGTTAAATAATGTTTCAGAAATAATACTTTTTGAAGATACGAAAAAAGTATTTGAAGTTATTTTTGATAATAGAAAAATAGAACTCTATAATCTTGATAAAAATATTTTATTTGAAGAAATAAAACGCTTGTCTAATATATTTCCTATTGGCCAGATTGATGATGAAAAAGAGAGTTATTTTTTATCCAATATAAATGGAAAAAAAAGTGTTGAGGCTTATTTAAATACCTTATTAAAAATTGATGATAAAACAATATATCTAAAAGATATATCCAGAGTTGAATATAAACGTAATGAAGAGAAAGTTATTTCAAAAGTAAATGGTAAATCAAATGTGCAATTGGCTATGTATAAGAATAATAAAGCAGATGCAATAATTTTAGCAAAAGAAGTCAGAAACTATGTAAATAACTTAAATCAAAAGCATCAAAACATTAATATATCAATTATTGAAGATTCTTCTGTATTAATAAAAAATAGGCTTAATACTATTGTCTCAGGGATTTTGTTTGGTTTGATTTTGGTTTCTTTGGCTTTATATATTTTAATAAATAAAAGAGTTGCTTTTATTGTTGTTTTAGGAATACCTACTGCTATTTTGTTTGCATTGGTATTTTTGTCTTTTACTTCGTATAGTATTAATATGATTACCTTGATTGGTGTTTTATTAATACTAGGAATATTAGTGGATGATGCAATTATTATTGCTGAAAATATACAAAGACATATTGTTTTAGGTGAAAATAAATTGCAAGCTACAAAAGAGGCCTGCAAAGAAGTAATGCTTCCTGTTTTGGCTTCCTCTTTAACAACTGTTTTTGCTTTTTTGCCTATGATGGTATTGACAAATGAATTGGGTCAATTTTTAATATTGATTCCTGTATCTGTTGTTATTCTAATGATTGCTTCTTTAATAGAAAGTTATATATTTTTGCCCATACATGCTTTGCATATTTTGAAAAAAGAAGATAAAGAATTAGATTGGAGTAAAGCACTAAACTTTTATTCAAGTTTTTTACATAAAATCATTGATTACAAAAAAACTTTTCTATTATTATTTATAGTCCTTATTCCTCTTCTAACAATATTTTTAGCAAGTAGCATGAAATATAATTTACTGCCAGAATTTGACTCTAATGAAATCAATATAGATGGCAGTTTTAAAAAGAATACCAAAGTAAATGAAACATTTGAAAAAAGTAAAATATTTGAAGAAATTTTATTAAAGCATAAAAATGAATTGTTTATAAAAACAATTTCTTATGGGGTTGGATATAAAGTAAGTGAAGATGATTTTACCTTAAAAGAATCATTTTTTAACTTTCAATTAGAACTATATGACAAAAAACCTGAAAATTTTATGGAAGAATATATATCTCCTTTTTTGGCATTAAACAAAGATGATAGAAAAAAAATAAGAGTTTTGAGTGATGAAGAAATTATTGAAAAAATAAAGAACCTTTTTAAAGAGCATAAAACTGATGCTTTAAAAACACTTACAATGTCAAAAGCGGAAACAGGTATTACTGATAATGATATAGAAATCTTATTAAGTTCTAAAAATGAGAAACTTTTAAATCAAGCAAGTAAAGAAATTGAGCAAAAACTAAAAGAAATAAAAGGTGTAGGTTCTGTAAACAACAATACAAAACTTGGAACAAAAGAATTAAAATTAAAATTGAACTCTTATGGCGAGAGTTTGGGGTTCAATGAAGAAATATTATTCAATAGTTTAAGACCCTCTTTTTCAAAGTCTGTACAAAATAAGGGCTTAAACAAAGAAGGTATTTTTGATCTTATAAGTTATGATGAAAATAAAGACGATATAAATATGTTGATTGCGTATGAACTAAATATTCCAAATACAAATAAAAAAATATTTCTAAGTGATATCTGCGATTTTGAATTTAAGAATACCTTTGAGTTTATAGAGAAAATAAACCAATACGAAGTAAAAACAATAAGTGCAAATGTAAATAATAAAATCATAACAGCAATAGAAACGCTTGATTTATTGAACACTACTTTGGATAAATATAAAAAACTTGGTGTGAAAATTATGCTAGAGGGGGAAAAAGAACAAAATGACAGAATGTTAGAAGAAATGAGTATGGCTTTTTTACTAGCGTTACTTTTAATATTTTTTACCTTGTTATTACTTTTTAATTCTTTTAGACTCAGTTTTATGATTTTAGCATTAATCCCTTTTTCTTTTTTAGGCTCCCTTTTTGGACATTTAATACTTGATTTAAATTTATCCCTAACTTCTATAATTGGGCTTCTTGGTTTGGCTGGTGTTGTTGTAAACGATGCTATTGTGATGTTAGAGTTTGTACGACATAGTACAACAGTTGAAGAGGTCATAACAAGAGCTAAATTAAGGTTACGACCCATTTTAATTACTTCTATTACTACTTTCTTAGGTTTGATTTCTTTAATCTTTTTTGCAAGTGGACAGGCCAAAGTATTACAACCTATTGCGGTTTCTCTTGGTTTTGGGCTCTTATGGGGAACTGTTTTAACACTGGTTTTTTTGCCAACATTTTTTGTTTTGGTATTTAAAATAAAAAAGGAAAAATAATGAAAAAAATACTTTGCCTAATACTTATTGTTATGTATTGTAATGCTAACATTTATATGGGAAAAATTGAAGCGTATAAAAAAATTGAAGTAAGGTCTCAAATAAGTGGAGTGGTTGAATATGTGCAAGATAAAAAAATATTTTCAAATATTCAAGAGCAGGAATTAATATTAAAAATAAACGATAAAGATCAAAATATAAATATTAAATTTTTAGAACAACGTTTAAAAACACAAAAGAATATTGTAGAAATAAAAAAAGACAAATATATAAAAAAATCCAAAATTAAACAAATCAGTATTTATGATAAAAACAACGAAAAACTAGCTTTTTTTGAAAGTTTACAGGAATTAAATACTTTAGAAAAAGAAATGGAAATAGAAATAAGAACTAAAGAAAAAAAACATTTTTATTTAGAAAACACCTATTTAAGTAAAATTTATTTTGAAAAAGGATCTTATGTTTCACAAGGAGATTTATTATATGAAACCTATGACCTAAAAAAAGAAAGAATTGTTTTGTATCTAAGTTTTAAGGCTTTAAACAACATAAAGGAAAAAAATATTTTTATCAATGGAGAAAAATCGCTGTATAAGGTTTTTCATATTTCTAGATTAAAAGATGAAATAAGAGTTTCTACACATAAAATTATTTTATACAAAAAAAGTAATAAAAAGACTACTTTTGGAAAAGTAGTAAGTGTGGAGTTCAAATAATGAGAACATTAATACTTTTTTTATTTATAAATGTTGTTTGTTTTTCACAAGAAATACTAAGCCCACAACAAACTGAGATATTAAACGATAAGAATAAAATCAAACAAAATCAAGCAGATATACTAGAACATTCTTGGATAAACCCTGTGATATTTGAAGTAGATTTATCAAAAAATAAACATATAAATTCTAGTGCAAGCATGAAAAATAAAAAAATTTTTATTAATATTGAACAAGATATTTATAAAAGTGGAGGTATTACTAAAACAATAGATAAAGCCAAAATACTTAAGAAAATAAGCACTCTGGAATATATAAAAAATCGAAGAATCCTAGAATCAAATATTTATGAAATGGTATTAAATTTAAGTAAAATTGATTTACAAATAGAAAAAGTAGAATATTTTATTTCTAATAAAAACATAGATATACTTAAACAAGAAAATATGTACAAAAATGGTTTATTGGAATTATTTGTTTTGGATGAAAGTATTATAGAAGTAGTAGAACATAAGAATGAAAAAGAAGATTTATTAATTAAAAAAAACAGCTTATTATTAGAACTTGCATCTATATCTAATGAAAATTACAAAGATATAGACGTAAGTCAAAACAGAATGGTTTCATTTGATATTTTTATGAATAACAATATTAATATTAAAGTAGATGTTTTAAGCTACGAAAAAAATGGTTTAGATCGTGAAATAACAGCATCTTTATTTTTGCCAAAAATATCAGCCTATGCTACTTATGGTTATGAAAATATGGAAAGAGAAAAAAATGATACTTTTTATTCTTATGGTTTAAAACTTAATATTCCTTTTGATTATAATAGTAAAAAAGAACGTGCTGTAAAAAATATCTCTTTTAAATTGGCTGGTAAAAAATTAGCAGAAAGAAAAAAAGATGAAATTCTTTTTTATAAATATATCAAAGAAGATATAAAATTAATAAATAACAAAATAAAAAATAGTGTGAAGATCTTAAGAAAATATGAAAATATTTTTTTAACAGTGAAAGAAATGCATCACTATTCTTTAAAAACAGTAGACGATGTAAATAGAATGTTGAATACTATCAAAATCAATACCTTGAAAATTAAAATTTTGACAATAGATAAAAAGCTCATCATAAACAAAATATATAAAAAACTAAAGCCTTATAATGAATAAAAAGAATAGTCGTAAAAATGTTTAAAACAAAGCAAGTTTGGAAAAGTTTTAATTTTTCTATCTTGTTATAATTTATCAAGTTTTAGGAGAGAAATTGAAAAATACATATAAAGAGACTATGTTTAAAGTGTTAAATGAAATTGAAGAAAATTTGGAATATGTTGAAATCGAAGACTTGATAAAGATTTCTGGATATTCATATTTTCATTTTCATCGTATTTTTTTGGGATGTACAGGAGAGAGTATTAAAAAATACATTAAACGCCTTAGAATGCAGGAAGCTGTAATGAAGTTACAATTAAAACAAGGAAGTATTACTTCTATTGCAATGAATTCTGGCTTTAATACCGCTTCGTCTTTTAACAAAGCTTTTAAAAATATGTTTTCATGTTCTCCTAGTGCTTATATTAAAGAATCGAATAGATTCTTACAGGATATTAAAATGATTGAACCTATCAAAATTGAAAAGATAAACGAGTTTGAAGTATATTCTTTACGTCACCTTGGGGATTACATGAAATGTGATTCTGCTTGGGAAAAATTGGTATATTTTGGTGTTAGTAATAAAGTCTTAGATGATGATACTAGATGTTTTGGCATTACCTACGATGATCCAGATTTTGTAGAAATAAATAAACTAAGATACGATGCTTGTATACAAAAAAATAAGGATGTAGCTCTTAAAAATGATATTAAGATTTTAACAATTGGGGGAGGAAAGTATGCAAAATTTCTTCATAAAGGTTCTTATAAAAGTTTAGCTACTACGTATATATCAATATATGGGTCGTGGATTAAAGAAAACAATATAGAACTAAGAAATGAAGCTCCTATTGAAGAATATACTGTAGCTGATGTAAAAGATCAAGATTTAAGAACAGAAATATGGATTGCTATTGTTTAGTTATACTTAAGCCTGAAGAAAGTCGATTTTTTTAGGCCTAAGCCTTTAGTCTTTAATGTACCCTTCTAGTCTCTTTTGTTATTCCTATCAAAGATATCTCTGTTATCAAGTTTTTATCATGTATGGCCTTAGATATTGTTTACTTATGTAATTTGATTGAGTTTCGCTATAATGTTATAAATTTAAGAATATAAATTAGGACCAAAATGTTATTAACCAAAAAAAGTGAGTATGCACTTCTTTCTTTAGTTTCTATTACTAAAAGTGATAAAGCAAAGAATGTAGATGAATTATCAAAAGAGCTCAATATCCCTAAGTCTTTTTTAGCAAAAATAATGCAAAACTTAGCCAAAAATAAAATCGTTATTTCTCAAAGAGGTGTTAACGGTGGTTTTATTTTAGCAAGAGCACACGATGAATTAACTATTTTAGAGATTACTACTGCTGCAGAAGAGCGAATTCCTTCTGTTTTTGAGTGTTCTCACTCAATTCATGATTGTCCCACTGATATAGCAAGCACTTGCACTATCTGGCCTTTATTAAGTAACCTACAAGGTAAAGTAAATAATTTCTTAGAAGAATTAACGCTTAAAGATCTTACTTCATGAAACTTTTTCATATTTCGCATACCGATTTAGATGGTTACGGTTGTCATATGTTGACGCAAGAACATTTTAAAACAGGAACATTTTTAAATGCTAATTATGGTCAGGAAGTAAAATTGGCAATTAAAAAAGTTTTAGAAGAAATTAAAAATGAAAACAACGAGAGTGTTCTTTTTTTGATTACAGATGTTAATTTAACATCAGGGGAAGCTAAAGATTTAGATAAAGAAGTATCTGCTTTAAATAAAGAAGGCAAAAACATTGAACTTCAGCTTTTAGATCATCATGGAACAGGACAAAAAAGCGCAGATAAATATGACTGGTATTTTTTAGATACCAAAAGATGTGCAACTAAAATTGTTTATGAATATTTGCAAGATAAATTTCAAGCTTTTGATGAAAATGAAAAAAAAATATTAGATCCTTTAGTAGCTGCTATTAATGCTGTTGATATTTGGTTAGATGATGAAGTAGATAATTTTGAATTTGGAAAAGTACTTTTAACAATGATTTCTAAGGTGCGAGAAATTAATAATATTCTTTTTGCAAAAGAAAACAGAGACTTTAGAATTTATTTATTAAAAGAAGCGGGAAAATTAATTAACGAAAAAAATGCAGCCATTGTTTTGGATGAAAAGATTTATTTTTTAAAGAAAAAATACTTACAACAAGATGCTAAAAATGACACTATAGATAATTTATCATCTAAGTATTTAGTTCATTGTTTAAATATTATTAAAGATGATTTAACGCTTTCTTATAAAGGCCATAAAGGGATCTTCACTTATACACTAGGGGGTATTTCTATTCCTGCAAATGCTTTTTTGAAAGCCAATACAGATTATGATTTTTTTA
The DNA here is from genome assembly GCA_013215945.1 of Campylobacteraceae bacterium. Lineage (NCBI taxonomy): Bacteria > Pseudomonadati > Campylobacterota > Epsilonproteobacteria > Campylobacterales > Campylobacteraceae > Campylobacteraceae bacterium. The sequence goes on along the minus strand of JABSOM010000004.1, from coordinate 72,218 downwards.
TTGATATCTCAAGAAAAGGAAATACTTCTTTACGAGCGGATGGCAAAGTAGATGTTTCAATGCTTGCTACTAAACTAGCAAATGGTGGAGGGCATCCAAATGCTTCTGGTTGTAAATTTGATGATTTCAGAGAATCCATTAATTTAAGTGATACAAGAGCATTCTTGCAAAATAAATTAGATAAAATCTCTTAGTTAAAAAGACAAAAATAAAGGTATAATAATAAATAATTACCGATATTATTAAGGAGTTAACATGGATTATGAAGAAGCAAGTATCAACTCAAGTGAAACAGAGATTTATAGAATTTTTGAAAATACTAAAACAATTGCTATAATTGGTTGTTCTCCTAAAGAGGAAAAAGATTCTAATAGAGTTGCAAGATATTTGCAAAGTGTTGGCTTTAGAATCGTGCCTGTTTACCCAAAAGAAGAACAAATCTTAGGGGAAGATGTTTATAGATCGTTAGCAGATATTCCTTTTAAAATAGATATGGTTAATATTTTTAGAAAAGCAAAAGAAATTGATGTTATTGTAGATATGGCCATTAAAAGAGGTGATATTGATTGTCTTTGGACACAATTAGGTCTTGTTAATAATGAAGCTTGCCAAAGAGCACATGATGCTTCTATTAAAATTGTTCAAGATAAATGTACAAAAATTGAACACGCTAAAATAGTATAATACCTAGAATAAATCGCAACGAGGATTAACCAATAGCGTTAATGTAGCTATTGTTCCTTCTTGTGTATCTGTTCTGTTTTTTAAATATATTTGAGCTCCCAGCGCATCTGCTGCACTTTTTGCTAAAAATAATCCAAGCCCAGCACCACTTTGAGTACCTACTCTTTTAAAAGGAGCAAATAAATCTATGCTCTCATCAATACCACTTCCATTATCTGTAATTGATATTTCTATTGTATCTTTTCTTTTTTCTAAGCGTATTGAGATGGAACCATCATCTTGCGTGAATTTAATTGCGTTTTGTACAAAATTTTGTATAATTTGAATTAATAAGGTGGGTTGGATTAGGGTAATATATTTATTAACATTGGCATAAAACGTAATAGTAATATTTTTTTGTGAACTTAACATTCTATAATCATTGGTTTTTCTTTGCAAAAACTCAACCAAGTTTAATTCAATAGGTTTTTCAAACTGTGCACCTTCTTGTCTTCCAATATCTAAAATTGAGCTAATCATGGAGTTCATATCATTGATTTGTTTAATTGATAATTGAAGCGTTTCTTTATATCTTGATATATCTCTGTCTTTTATCAAAGTAACTTCATTTTTTAATTTCATAACAGCTAAGGGTGTTTTTAATTCATGGGCCGCACCTATGAACAACTCTTTTTTAAATTTTACAAAGGTTTGAATTTTATTGGTTAAACCATTAATAGAATCAGCCAAAGGATGAAACTCTTTTGGTAAGGATTTTTTATCAATTTGAGTCATATAATTTTCATTCATTTTTGAAAGTTTGTCATTGATTAATAGAATAGGTTTTAACAAAGTCTTAGATACTGTAACTGCATAAAAAACGACCAAAAATAATCCAAATAAAGAAATAAATAATAAATTTTGGAATATTTGATTTAACATATGCATATAAGAATTAATATTTTTTGTAATTTTAATAAAATGTTTGTTTTTTAAATCAAGGGGATATAAAATCTGCGCAAAATAATCCTGCCCATTAGAGAATCTACTGTAAGTAACCCTATCTAAGTTTTTAATTTGAATCAAATCAATTGTAACACCAGAACTACGTATTAGTAAAAAGTTATTGATATCAATTTTAGAGTTTTTACTTGTTTTTACAATGAGTTTTGCATCATTTAATAAAGAGTTTTGGATGCTTTCGTAAATAGTGGATTTCGTATATCCATAAAAGAGTAGGGATAAAATAGCAATGAACAGTGAGGTAGCTAAAATCAGTTTTGTATAAAACTGTTTATATATACTTTGATCACTGTTCATTGTTTTAGAACTTAAGCTTTAGCTTTAGCTTCTTCATCTTTTACTGGGTAACAGAATCTGTAACCTCTTCTTCTAATAGTTTCAATAGTAGAAATATTTAATGGTTTATCCATTTTTTGTCTAATTTGATTAATAGCAACTTCAATTACGTTCGGAGTAACTAATTCAGGCTCTTCCCAAATTGCGTCTAACAATTGTTCTTTAGAAACAATTTGTTCTCTGTGACGTGCTAAGTGAGTTAATACTTCAAAAGGTTTCCCTTTTAATTCTATTTCTACACCATTGTAAGTGATTTTTTCTTCATCTGGATTGATTACTAATTCATCAATTTCAATTACATTCGTTCCACCAAATCTTAATCTTGCTTCTATTCTTGCAAGTAAAATATCGAAATCAAATGGTTTTTTAATATAATCATCTGCACCAGCTCTTAAAGCTTCGATTTCACTTTCTTTGTCATCTCTTGCAGATACAACTACTACAGCTGTTCTTGAAGATCTGTTTTTTACAAGTTTACATAACTCGATACCGTCACCATCTGGTAACATCCAGTCAGTTAATACCAGATCATAGTTTCTGATATCAATAAAATAAACAGCATCTTTATAGTTTTCAGCTGCATCTACTTGATAACCAAAATCACTAAGACCCTCTTGTAATGTTCTGTTTAAAGTAATTTCATCTTCAATAATTAAAATTCTCATTTATATTTCCCTTTATTCTGATTAATCTTATACTTAAATTAAGTTTAAATTTTCCGAATTATAACATAAATTAAAAGAAATTTAAAGGAAAATTAAGCTAAATTTCAAAATTTACTCTAAGAACGATAAAAACGGCGGTCTAAGAAAAAATGAATTTGTAAAGTGTCTTATATATTACATAAAATAAAACAGATAATAATATTATTAAAAAGTAAAAATTAAGCTAAATATTAGTTTATCTCAACTATTTGTTAATATAAAATAGATACAATATCACAATTTAATAATACTAAGGATATTTATGAATAAAAGTGTGATTGGTTTTATAACAGGGCTTACAATATGTATTGCTTCATTAAACGCAGGGACTGTATATGCAACAGTAAATGGATCTGAAATTACTTCAGAAGATATTGCTTTAGTTATTAGAAACCCAAAGATTAAATTTGATAATTTGGATAAAGTACAAAAAGACAAATTGTTAAATAAACTGGTTGATCAAAAATTACTTGCTCAAGAAGCTATAAAAAGTGGAATCAAAAAAAACAGTGAATATAAAATGGCTTTGGCTAAATTAACAGAGAACTTAGCATTAGAATTTTGGGTACAAAAAAAGTTAAAAGAAATAAAAGTATCTAAAAAAGAAAAACAACAGTTTTATAATAACAATAAAAATAAGTTTGAAACACCTTTACAATTAAGTGCTTCACATATTTTAGTTAAAACACAAGATGAAGCAATAGCGCTAATCAAAGAATTAGACAAAGCTACAAATAAAAAAGAAACTTTTACTAAATTAGCAAAAAGTAAATCTGTTGGTCCTTCTGGAAAAAATGGTGGAGCTTTAGGTATATTTACTTTGGATAAAATGGTTCCTGAATTTGCAAACGCTGCAAACGCTTTAAAAAAAGGAAACTACACAAAAAAATCTGTTAAAACACAATTTGGATATCATGTAATATACTTAGACGATAGAATGCCTGCTGGATTTGTAAAATTTGAGCAAGTAGAAGCTAAAATATCTCAAAATCTTTTAGCAAAAAAGTTTAATGATTTTCTTAAAAACACAGCTGATAGTTTAAGAAAAAAATCAAAGATAGTAATTAAATAAAGGAGACAGATTTGTCTGTATTAGATATTGTAAAACCCGGTGTATTAAGTGGTAGTGAGGCTAAAAAGCTTTTTGATTATGCAAAAGAAAACAATTTCGCAATTCCTGCTGTTAATGTAGTAGGAACTGATTCTGTAAATGCCGTATTAGAAGTAGCAGCTAAAGTTAATTCACCTATTATTATTCAGTTCTCAAATGGGGGAGCTACGTTTTACGCAGGTAAGGGTTTAAAACACAAAGATGCTGGAATCTTAGGTGGAATTGCTGGCGCTATGCATGTACATGCTATGGCAGAAGCTTACGGGGTTCCTGTTATCTTGCATACAGATCATGCGGCTAGAAAATTATTACCATGGATTGATGGTTTAATAAAAGCTGGGGAAGACTTTTTTGAAAAAAATGGACGTCCTTTATATACTTCACATATGCTTGATTTAAGTGAAGAAAGTTTAGATGAAAACATTGGAACCTGTGTTGAGTATTTCAAACGTATGTCAAAAATTGATATGATGATTGAAATTGAACTTGGGATTACTGGTGGGGAAGAAGATGGAGTAGATAATACAAGTATTGATAATTCTTTATTATATACTCAACCAGAAGAAGTATCTTATGCTTATGAAGAATTGTTAAAAGTTAGTAAAAACTTTACAATAGCAGCCTCTTTTGGTAATGTTCATGGGGTTTATAAACCAGGAAATGTACATTTATCTCCTATTATCTTAGCAAATTCTCAAGCTTTCATAGCTAAGAAATTTTCTACTGCTAAAAATGAAGTAAGTTTTGTTTTTCATGGTGGTTCTGGTTCTGATATTGAAGAAATAAGAGAAGCTATTTCTTATGGTGTTGTTAAAATGAACATTGATACAGATACACAATGGGCATTTTGGAAAGGTGTGAAAGAATACGAGGCAAAAAATAGAGATTATCTACAAGCTCAAATTGGAAACCCCGAGGGAGAAGATAAGCCTAATAAATCGTATTATGACCCACGAAAACTTTTAAGAGCAGGTCAAGTTACTTTGATTGAAAGATTAGAAGTTGCTTACAGTGATCTTCAAGGTTTAAACAAAAACTAAAGCAGCTTTGGCTGCTTTTTTAATTTGGATTTGTTACTAACGCCAAATTATGAAGCTCATATTTTTGTAATAAATCCAATACTTTTATTACTTTTTCATACATCACTTTTTTATCAATTCTTACAATAATAGTTCTGTTTTTATCTTTTATTTCTTTTAGATTATCTTCTAGTGAGTTAAACGAAACACTTATTCCTTTGATAGCAAGTTTATCTTGACTTACTTCAATAAATATCTCTTCTTGAGTGACTTCCAGTTCTTTAGCTTGCGCAGAGGGCAGGGTTAGTTTTAATGCAAACTCTTCTTTTTTAAAAACAGAAGTAAGCATAAAAAATATCAAAAGAATAAATACAATATCAATTATTGGAGTTAAATCCATTCCCAGTGTTTCTCTTCTTTTCATAAAGAAAGAATCTCTTTTTTTGCTTTTAATTCTATTTCATCAATAAGTGCAATAAAATGATTGTACGAAATATGATGGGGAATGGCTACAATTAAACCAGCAATAGTAGTGATTAAAGCAATTGAAATACCATGAGCAAAAATACTTGGATCCCCTAAGCCTTGTGACGTCATTACTTCAAAAGATTTAAAAATCCCATATACAGTTCCTAATAAACCTAATAATGGGGCAATTGAAGCAATATTTTTAATATAAGTAAGACCTGTTTCTAGTTTTTTTGTATGATATTCAATTTGAATTTCCACTGTAGTGCTTTTAGAAAAATCAATTTTATTTTTTATTTTTTTAATCATAGTATTTTTTCGTGGAAGTGTTAAAAATTTCCAAATAATAATTGTAAAACCAAAAAAATTTAAAACAATAAGAACAGTAACAATAATACCACCCTTATCAATATAATCTAGTATGTCCATTTTTACTCTTTTATGATAATTTTCATTATTTTAGTATAATAGAGTTAATGAAATGCATAAACTCCCCCATAGAAAAAATCAAATACAATAATATTGATGTTTATATAAAAAGAGATGATTTATTAGACAAAGAGTTTTCTGGAAATAAAGCCAGAAAACTCTATTATTTTTTACAAAAAGATTTAAGTACTTATACAAAAATTATATCTTATGGTTCCATTCAGGCGAATTCTTTGTATTCTTTAAGTGCTTTGGCAAAAATAAAGAATTTAGAGCTAGATTATTATGTCTATAAAATTCCTTCTTACTTGAAAAACAATATTCAAGGGAATTATAAAGAAGCTCTTGTTTTGGGTGCTAATATTATAGAAATTGATTGTGAAAATATAAAAGAATATTTAATTAAGAATATTTTAAAAGCAGAAGTTACTGCGCTTTTTATTGATGAAGGTGCCAGAGTAAAAGAAGCACAAGTAGGTATTAAAATACTTGCAGATGAAATCTCTTCTTGGGCTTTACAAAACAAGATTAATAATTTAAAGATTGTTTTACCTAGCGGCACAGGAACCACTTCTTTATTTTTACAAAAATATCTTGCTTTTGAAGTATTAACTTGTGTTTGTGTAGGAGATGAAAAATATTTAAAAGAACAATTTATTTCTTTAAATAAGAATGAAAAAGAACATCCTTTTATTTTGCCTCAAAAGAAAAAATATCACTTTGGAAAACTTTATAAAGAGTTCTATGAAATCTATCAAAACCTTTTAGAACAAACACAGCTTGAATTTGAACTTTTATACGATCCAAGTGCGTGGTTATGTTTAGAAGAATATGCAAAAAAACATGAAGATGAGGCTTATACTTATTTGTATATTCATCAAGGTGGAATACTAGGAAATGAGTCAATGTTAGCACGGTATGAAAGAAAATTTCCTAAAAATACAGCCAAAAATAAGTAAAACTCATTGTATTTATATACAGCCTATGACAGTAAATTTACCTATGTTTAGATATAATCACGCTTATGGATAAAAATAATATAATATTAATTGGTTTTATGGGTGTTGGTAAAGGTACTGTTGCACGTGCAATATATGCATTAAATGGAAGCTTTTGTATTGATACTGACGATGTTATCGAAAGCCTTACGAAAACAAAAATAAAAGACATTTTTGAAAGTAAGGGTGAAGCGCATTTCCGAGCACTTGAAAAAGACTGTGCTTCGTGGTTAATTAAGAGTATTAATAATACTGTTATTTCAACGGGTGGAGGTTTTTATAAACAAGAACAGCTTAAAGAAATAGGCACAGTTGTTTATTTGGAATCTTCTTTTGATGAAATATTATACAGAATTAACAGCTCCTCCAATGCACAAAAAAAACTAGAAAAAAGACCTTTATTACAGAACTTAGAAGAAGCAAAAAAACTTTTTAATTCTCGTGTTGATGCTTATAGAAAAGTAGCTGATCTTATTATAAATGTTGAAAGAAAAGAGCCCAAAGATATTGCTTCTGAAATCTTTTCTAAATTAAGGAAATAAATTGAAAATTATAAATACTAAGGATGCAAACTTTAAAGAAGAATTTGCAAATATCTTAGCTAGGGCTAAAACAGATATCAAAGGCGTTTCTAAAGTGGTTACTTCTATTATTGATGAAATTATAGAAGATGGTAATGAAGCTTTGAAAAAACATATTTTGAAATTTGATAAGTGGGACGTAAAAGAAGATAAAGATTTAGAAATTTCACAAAGTTCTATGTTAGAAGCGTATAATAATATTGATGAAAAACTAAAAGCAGCTTTGCATATAGCATATGACAGAATCAAAGCCTATCATGAAAAACAAATTCCTAAATCATGGTTTGAATTTGAAAAAAATGGAACCATTTTAGGACAAAAAGTAAGTCCAGTTGATCGTGCTGGTTTATATATTCCTGGTGGAAAAGCAGCTTATCCTAGCTCACTTTTAATGAATGCTATTCCCGCTATTGTGGCTGGCGTTGAAGAAATTGTTGTGTGTACTCCAACACCAAATGATGAAATCAATGAGCTGTTATTAGCAGCCATGCATATTTGTGATATCAAAAAAGCTTATAAAGTAGGAGGGGCGTCTGCAATTGCTGCTATGGCTTATGGTACTGCTACTATTCCTAAAGTAGATGTTATTACAGGACCTGGAAATATTTTTGTAGCAACTGCTAAAAAACTGGTATTTGGTGAAGTGCATATTGATATGATTGCAGGGCCTTCTGAAATTGGAATTTTAGCTGATTCTTCTGCTAAGCCTAAATATTTAGCTATTGATTTACTCTCTCAAGCAGAGCATGATGAAATGGCAAGTTCTTTATTAATTACTACCGATGAAAATGTAGCAATCGAAACCTTTAAAGAAATAAAAGAATATTTAAAAACCTTAAAAAGAAAAGCAATTGCACAAAAATCTATTGATGACAGAGGGGCAATTATTGTAGCTTCTTCGATGCAAGAAGCTATTGATTTAATGAATGAAATTGCACCAGAACACTTAGAAATAATGACTCAAAATGCATTTGAACTCTTACCTAAAATTAAACATGCGGGAGCTATTTTCTTAGGTGAGAATACGCCTGAACCAATTGGTGATTATATAGCAGGTCCAAATCATACTTTACCAACAGGAAGTACGGCTAAGTTTTATTCCCCTTTAAATGTAGAAAACTTTTTGAAAAAATCTTCAGTCATTTCTTTTTCAAAAGAAGCTATTAATGAACTGGGTGAAGCCTGTGCACTTTTAGCAGATACAGAAGGTTTGGATGCTCATGCCAAGTCTGTAAGAGCAAGGTTAGAGAAATAAACCAAAGCGGTTTAGATGAAGATAAAAGTGAAGCCTAGGGCTTCATATCGAGACAATTAAATTCATAAGGCTTTAAGTGGAAGAATTAAATTTAGTAAAAGAACAAATTAAAACATATGTAATAGAATGTGAGGATGAAAAAAGCCTTTATTTATTAGACAAATTAGCAACAGGTAAAATGTTGCGTTCTAAATTAATTTTAAAAATTGCTGGAGTTAGCAATGAGAGTATCAAATTATGTGCAGTAGTAGAGATGATTCATGCTTCTTCTTTATTACATGATGATGTTATTGATGATGCAACAACAAGAAGAGGACAAGCTTCTGTAAATGCACTTTTTGATAATAAAACAGCCATAATGTTTGGAGATGTTTTATATTCAAAAGCATTTGCAGAACTTTCTTTAATGCCCAAAAAAATATCTCATTTAGTAGCAACTGCTGTTACAAAATTAAGTATTGGTGAAATGCTTGATGTTGATTTAACACAAGAGTTTAATACTTCTTATGATAAATACTTAGATATGATTTATAAAAAAACAGCTTCTTTAATAGAAGCAAGTGCTCAAGCAGCTGCAATTTTAAGTAATAAAGATGAAAAAATTTATGCCACATATGGAAAAAACCTAGGTCTTGCATTTCAAATGATTGATGATATTTTGGATATTACACAAGATTCAAAAACACTAGGGAAACCAGCTATGCATGATTTTGAAGAAGGAAAAGTTACTATTCCTTATTTATTGCTTCATGAGCGTTTAGAGAATAAAGAAGCGCTTGTTTCTTTATATAAAAAACCCTTAGATGACAAAAACATTACTTGGATTAAAAATCAAATGATAGAAACAAAAGCGCTAGAAGATTCTATTTTAATGGCAAAAAAACTGGGAAATGAAGCAATTGAAGCGTTAAAAGATGAAAATTCAATGGACCTAGTTCTTATTATGAAAGCAATGATTGAGCGTGATTTTTAAACATGAGTTATCTAAGCATTAGTTTCACCCATAAAAATACTGACATAGAAATGAGAGAAAAGCTTGCTTTCCCTGATGAAAGTGCCAGTGAACAATTTTTAAAAAAACTAAAAAACCAAGAGTCTATAGATGAAGTGATTTTATTATCAACCTGTAACAGGGTTGAAATTATAGCTTCTGTTTCTGATATTGCCAAATCGCAAGAATATGTTATTAATGCTTTGTCAAACTATTCAAATATTGAATTTGATGAATTATTTGAGCGCGCTGATATTTATGATAATGCAGGAGCTATTCATCATTTGTTTTCTGTTTCTTCTGCTTTGGATTCTTTAGTAATTGGGGAGACTCAAATAGTAGGCCAGTTAAAAGATGCCTATAGAATGGCTTTAAATAAAGGTTATTGTGATCAAGGTTTAACAAGAGCCATGAATTACGCTTTTCAATGTTCAGCAGCAGTAAGAAATGCCACTCAATTAGGTACGGGGTCTGTATCTGTAGCTTCAACAGCTGTAGCTAAAGCCAAAACTTTTTTTTCTGAAACTAAAAATATAAAAGCTTTGGTTATTGGCGCTGGTGAAATGAGTGAGTTAACCATAAGACATCTTCACAAATCAGGTTTTTCTGTAGTCCTTGTAAGTAGAAATCTAAAAAAAGCTACCTTGTTAGCTCAAAATTTTGACCAAGAAATAGAAGTTGAATCTTACGATAATATCAATGCTTTATTAAATGATATTCCTTTATTATTTACGGCAACATCAGCACCTTATCCTATTATCACGCAAGATATGGTAAAAGAGTGTTCTTTTAATCGTTACTGGTTTGATATAGCAGTTCCAAGAGATATTGACAGTATAAAAAGTTCAAATTTAGAAGTCTTTGCGGTAGATGATTTACAAGAAATTGTAAATGAGAATATGAAAATACGTGCAGAAAAAGCAAAAGAAGCTTATACCATAGTAAACAAGTATTCTAAAGAGTTTTTTACCTGGCTTAAATCTTTGGAAATTGACCCTGTTGTAAAACAAATGTATGTCAAAGCAAACACTGTAATAGAGAAAAAAATCTCTAATGCAATAGCTAAGGGTTATATTGATGCAAAAGATGAAAAAAATATTACCAAACTATGTGAAACAATTTTAAATGAATTTTTGCATGAACCCACAAAACAATTAAAAACAATATCAAAAAGCCTTGAATCAGATGCAGTATTATCAAGTATTCAAAATATTTTTGCCTTAGACAGTAAAAACAATAAAAACAATAAAAAATAGGAACAGTATATGAAATTCTCAAAAATGTTTATTCCAACAACAAAAGAAGCGCCAAAAGATGCAAGTTTAGCATCACACCAATATTTAGTACGTGGAGGTTTTATTAACCAAACAGGTTCAGGTATTTATAATTATCTTCCTTTAGGAAAAATTGTTTTAGACAAAATAAGAGCAATTGTAAAAGAAGAGATGGATAAATCTGGGGCAAATGAAGTACAGTTTGGTTTTGTTACACCTTTAAGTTTTTGGGAACAATCTGGTCGTGCTTCAACAATGGGAAAAGAATTACTGCAATTTTCTGATAGAAAAAACACAGGATATGTGCTTTCACCTACTAATGAAGAAACAGCAGTTGATTTAGTAAAAAACAGAATTACTTCTTATAAAAATTTACCACTTAATTTGTATCAAATTTATACTAAGTTTAGAGATGAAGCAAGACCAAGATTTGGTCTTATGAGGGGTAGAGAGTTTTTAATGAAAGATGCTTATTCTTTTCATGCTTCTAAAGAAGATTTAGTACGTGAATTTCACGTAATGGAAGAAACGTATAAAAATGTTTTTAATCGTTTAGGTCTTGATTTTAGAGTAGTAGCAGCTGATTCAGGAGCTATTGGTGGATCTGGTTCAAAAGAATTCATGGTTGTAGCTAATTCAGGAGAAGATACTATTGTTGTTTGTCCTTCTTGTGAGTATGGAGCTAATATTGAAGCAGCCAAAAGAACGCCTAAAAAACAAGATAAACTTGAGAGTAAAAGATTAGAAAAAGTACATACACCTGCTTTAAAAACAATAGATGAAGTAAGTGAATTTTTAAACATTTATTCTTATTACACAATGAAAGCGGTTATTAAAAAAGCAATTTATGAAGATAAAGTTGAAACAGTGGTTTTTTTCATAAGAGGAACAGATAACTTAGAAGATACAAAAGCAGCAAGTGCAATTGGGGCTTCAGAATTAGAAGATGCCAGTGAAGATGATTTAGAAAAAGCCAATTTAAAAGCAGGTTTTTGTGGAATAGTTGATTTTCCAAAAGATATTAAAGTAGTATTTGACAAAGAACTGCAAGGAGATAATAATCTTGTTTGTGGAGCAAATGAAGTAGATTATCACTATAAAAACGTTGATTTGACTTCTCTTGATTTGGATTATGTAGATTTAATTGCTGTACAAGAAGGTGATGCTTGTCCATCTTGCCAAAGTAAATTAGAATATACAAAAGGAATAGAAGTAGGTCATATTTTTCAATTGGGTTCTAAATATTCGCTTGCAATGGATGCTAAATTTTTAGATCAAAATGGAAAAACACAGCCTTTTGAAATGGGATGTTATGGTATTGGTGTTTCAAGACTGGTTGCAGCGGTAATTGAACAAAATCACGATGAAAAAGGTTCTATTTGGACCAAAGAAACGGCTCCTTTTCAAGTAGATGTAATTGTATCTAATGCCAAAAAAGAAGAAGAATTAAATGCTGGCCTTAAAATTTATGAAGAATTAAAAGAGCAGGGTATTGAAACTATTATTGACGACAGAGTTAAAGAGCGATTTGGTTTTAAAATGGGTGATTTTGAGCTTATTGGTTTTCCTTATGCAATTGTAGTAGGAAAAAAACTACAAGATGGTTTGGTTGAATTAGTAAACAGAAGAACACTTGAAAAAGAAGAAGTAAAAATAGAAGAAATAGTTTCTAAAATAAGTAATATTTTAAATAAATAATTATTTTAGATATTTTATTGATTTTTTTAGTTATAATTCTGCAATTAAAATAAAACAAAAGAGATAAATATGTTAATATTTACTCTTATTGTTTTTAAATCAAGGAGTTAAAATGGAAGATTTTTCTGAAGTTTTTGGCATGTATGCATTAAATATTATGTTTGCATTGGCAATTTTTGTGATAGGTAAATTTTTAGCAAGAAAAGCAACAGATATTGTAATTGCACTCTTAGGAAAAAAGAAAGGGGTGGATCAAACCTTACTTAATTTTTTCTCTGGTTTAATGTATTACGCATTGCTTGTAATGGTGCTTTTAGCTGCATTGGATCAAGTAGGCATTAATACTACTTCTTTCTTAGCAATCATTGGTGCTGCTGGTTTAGCTATTGGTTTAGCACTAAAAGATTCTTTATCTAATTTTGCTTCTGGTGTTATGCTTGTCTTTTTTAAACCTTTTAAAGTTGGAGATGTTGTTAATGCAGGTGGGGTTACTGGAAAAGTAATTCATATTCACTTATTTAATACAGAATTTACAACGCCAGATAATCAAAAAATTCTAGTACCTAACTCAGCAATTACAAGTGGAGCTATTACTAATATCAATGCTCACAATAAAAGAAGAGTTGATTTAGTAATTGGAATTGGTTATGACGATGACATTAAAAAAGCAAAAAATATTTTAAATGATATTGTAGAAGCCCATGAAAAAGTTTTAGTTAAAGATGGTATTACCGTTGCCGTTTCTGAACTTGCTGATTCAAGTGTAAACTTTGTAGTAAGAGCTTGGGTTAAAACACCTGATTATTGGGATGTTAAATTTTATTTAACAGAAGAAATCAAATTACGTTTTGATAAAGAAGGTATTTCTATTCCTTACCCACAAACAGATGTGCATTTATACAAAAAAGATTAAACTGCCCCTTGAATTAAGAGAAATCTTAGCTTATTTACAAGAAGAAGGCTTTAAAGCCGTTCTTGTAGGTGGCTGTGTAAGAGATTCTTTCTTAAACCTTCCTATTAAAGACTATGATATTGAAGTATTTAATATCAAAGACTACGATACCCTTGTAAAAAAACTAGAAAAATTTGGCAAAATAAATCTTGTTGGAAAAAGTTTTGGTATCTTAAAATTACAAACAAAAAACCATGAATTTGATTTTGCTCTTCCCAGACTTGAAACAAAAATTGGCTTAGGTCACAAAGGTTTTGATGTAGAAATTAATCCACAACTTTCTTTTAAAGAAGCAAGTCTAAGAAGAGATTTTACTATTAATGCTTTGGGTTATGATTATAATACGGATGAAATCTTGGATTATCATAATGGTCTTAATGATTTAAAAACTAAAACCTTAAAACATATAAATGAAAAAACCTTTGTCGAAGACCCTTTACGAGTATACAGGGCCATACAATTTTGTGCGCGTTTTGAATTTAACTTAGATGAAAAGACCTTTTTATTGTGCAGAGCTTTAGTTGATAATAATGCCTTAGAAGAATTACCCAAAGAGCGTATATATGATGAGTTTAAAAAGCTCTTTTTAAAAGCTGCCAAACCTTCTCTTGGTTTTACACTTTTAAAAGACTTAGGCATATTAAAATATTATGAAGAACTAGAAGCGTTAATAAGCTGCCCTCAAGATGAAGAATATCATCCAGAAGGCAATGTCTGGATACATACTTTAATGACTTTGGATGAAATGAGCAAGCTTAAAACAGGCAATAATAAAAGAGACCTAATGCTTTTTTTATCCCTTCTTTGCCATGATTTAGGAAAACCCTTTTGTACAAAAGAAATCAATGGACATATTACTTCCTATAAACACGAAACGCTGGGATTAAAACCTACCATCTCTTTTTTAAATAAACTACTTGATGATAAAAAACTAATAGAAGAAGTATGTTTGATGGTTAAATACCACTTACTTCCTTTTGCTTTTTTTAAACAAAAACCAAGCCTTAAAGCTATTAAACGTTTGTCTACGAAAGTCAATATTGAAAACTTATGTTTGGTATGTTTGGCTGATTGTTTAGGCAGAGATATAAAAGACAAAGAAAAATGTCCCCAAGCCATAGCGTATTTATTAAATGAAGCTAAAAAACTCGATATCCACAATGAGCCTTTAAAAAAACTCGTACTTGGAAGAGATTTATTAAGGCTTGCTTTTAAGCCTGGAAAAACCTTTAAAACTATTTTGGATTTTGCTTATGATTTACAAATTGATGAAAACAAAAATAAAGAAGAAATCTTACTAGAAATCCAAAAAAAGTTTAAGGTTTGATAATATAGTTTGGACTTCCATTTACACTGTGATAAATAGTAATTCCATATTTTTTAGCATAATATCTTAAGAGCTGTTTTTGTAAGATTGGTTCAATTGAGGGTGTGAACCAAGCATTGTTAGAAATTACAAGCATGTGTTTAACTCCATTTAAATTCTCAAATAAAATATCATTTGTTGCTTCATAACAAATAGCATTTCTTATGTTTAAGCCTTTTATATTAAAATCCGTGGCTTTAGAGGCTTTTAAAAAGTCCTGTGCCCCTTCATAAAAAATATCATTGATATAATTTGCAATAACTTCAGGAAGAGGTACGGCTTCTCCAAAAGGCACCAGAACTACTTTGTTTGCAATGACTAGTTTATTCTTTGAAAAATGATATGAAGAGTTGTAATAATTATTGTCTTTTTTGTTTAAAGCACCAAGCACAATATCTATTTTAGAAGATTGTTCTAATAAAAAATTCATTAATTTTTCATTTTTATTAAGCACCAAAGGATAAGCAGTTTCAGGTAAAACAATTAAATCATAATTATGCTCAATTGCATTTAGTATGAGTCTGTTATTAAGAGCTATTATCTCACTACGTTTATCTTGTTTCCATTTATTTTCTTGTTTGATATTAATTTCTGGCATAAATATTTTAAGATTTACATCTTCACTTAAAGCAACTTTTTGATCCAGTGCAAAACATAAGGGAAAAAGAAATAAAACTTTATAGTATTTTTTAAAAACAGACAAAACAAGCATAGAAAGAATAATTAAAATAAATGCTTCTTTTTGAATCGAAAAAATAGAATTAACAAATAAAATCTCTGGTTGTAACCAAGAAAAACCAAAAGGATGGACAAAAGATAAAACAAATAAAGCAAAAGCTTTAAAATAAATATTCTCAAATAAAGCCATTAAATAAAAAATAATTCCATAAATAAGAGCAATACCTAGGATAACAAAGGGTATTAAATAACTTAAGTCATAATGTATAAAAGAAAAACTAAGCCAGTAAAACCATAAAATCCCTATGAAAAATCCAGTAAAAAACAATATTTTTTTAGATGAATTTAAAATGGCAAAAATAGCCAAAAGAGATAAAAAGCTGTTTAAATAGATATTAGTATAAGAAAAATATTCTAAATACAAAGAAGAAGAGAATAAAAAAGAAATAAATAAAGCTATTAAAATGGAGAGAAGAAGGGTTTGCTTTGTTTTCATACATTGTCTTTTTGCAATATTGTAGCAAAATATTTATGAAATATATGTTTTAAGCTAGTCTAATGTAGTTTTCGATAAAATAATCCACTTTATAAAATACCAAAAGGATTATACATGAATGGAAGTGCAGACTTAATAAGTTCTCTTTTACCCCTAGTTGCGTTATTCGCAATTTTTTACTTTTTAATTATTAGACCACAGCAAAAACAAGCAAAAACTCATAAAGAGATGTTAGCTAATTTAGCTAAAGGTGACAAAGTAGTTACAAGTGGTGGTCTTATTGTTGAAATTGTAAAAGTTGAAGATGACTTTTTTGCAGTTAAAAATTCTGACAATTCAGAAATGAAACTTGTTAAAGAATTTGTTTCTAAAAAATTCGACTAATATTTATTTAACTCTTTTTAAAGAGTTAAATTACCTACTTAATCCAATCTAAGGAAAAGAGATTGAAAATCTTTAATTATAGACTCGTAATATTTATGTTAAGCATTATTTTTGGAATTGTTTTTGCTCTTCCTTCTTTTGTGCAAACTGACCAAGGTAAGAAAATCAATTTAGGATTAGACTTACAAGGTGGATTACACATGTTACTTGGTGTAAATACCCAAGAAGCAGTTGTATCTAAGATAAAAACAATAGCAAGTTCTGTTAAATATTTTACGGATGATGAAGATATTGTTATTGATGAACTAAAATTTACAAAAGAAGTGGTTCGATTTGTACTTTTAGATGCGGATGAAAAAATCAAACTGGATGAAATGTTAGGAAAAATAAAAGGTTTAGAGATTAATTTTAATACTGAACTTGAATATGAACTTAACTTAAGTCAAGAAGAGATTGAAATCACTAAAGATTTAGCGGTTAGTCAAGCAGTTGAAACTATAAGAAACAGATTAGATCAATTTGGTTTATCTGAACCTACAGTTGTAAGACAAGGTGCGGTTGATATAGTAGTTGAACTTCCTGGTATTAAAACTCAAGCAGAAGAAAAAGCGGCAAGAGAATTAATTTCAAAACCTTCAAAACTAGAATTAATGTCTGTTGATGAAGACAGAATGGACCAAGTATTTAATATGACTGCTGCACAAGCTTCTGCTTATGGAAATGTTATTTTAGAACACTCAAGTGATCCTACTCAAAAATTTTTAGTAAGAGAAATTCCTATTTTAACTGGTTCACAAGTAATTGATGCAAGTGTAGCTTTTGATCAAGGTAATCAAGCCATTATTAATTTTACACTGAATGCAAGTGGTGCTAGAATTTTTGGAGATTATACTGCTAAAAGTGTGGGACAACGATTGGCTGTTGTTTTAGATGGAAAAGTTTATTCTGCACCCGTAATACGTGAACGTATTGGTGGAGGAAGTGGTCAAATTTCTGGTGGTTTTACTTTAAGTGAAGCAGGTTCTGTTGCAATTGCCCTTCGTTCAGGAGCATTACCAGCATCTGTTAATTTACTTGAAAAAAGATCAGTAGGACCTTCTTTGGGAGCTGATAGTATTAGAGCTTCAATGATGGCTTTAATTTTTGGATTTTTACTGGTATTTGTATTTATGATTGTATATTATGGATATGCTGGAATTATTGCAAATCTTGCTTTGGTTACTAATATTTTTATAATAGTTGCAGTTATGGCAATGTTTGGGGCAACCTTGACCCTCCCAGGAATGGCAGGAATTGTATTAACTATTGGTATGGCTGTTGATGCAAATGTTATTATTACGGAGAGAATCAGAGAGTTATTAAAACAAGGTCTCTCCATTCCTAAAGCAATTGAAGATGGTTATTCAAATGCAATGAGAGCTATTTTAGATGCAAATATTACTACGCTTTTAGTTGCTATAATTTTATATGCATATGGAACAGGACCTATTAAAGGTTTTGCTGTAACTATTTCTATTGGTATTTTAGCTTCTATGTTAACAGCTATTTTAGGAACTCATGGTGTTTATGAAGCCTTGGGTCAAAAAATGCAAAAAGACAAAAATTTAAGAAAATGGTTTGGTATTAAATAATGGAAATTTTTAAAAGCGATAAAACATTTGATTTTATGGGAAAAAGATTACCTTTTTTAGGTTTCTCTGCTGTATTAGTTATTGTCTCTTTGGTTTTACTTTTAACTAAAGGTTTAAACTACGGAGTTGATTTTGTAGGTGGAACAATTGTTCAAGTTAAATACCAAGAAACAGCACCTATTCAAAATATCAGAGATATTTTAAATAAAACTGAAAATTTTCATAATTCTACGATTACAGAATTTGGAAGTCCTGATGAAATTGTAATTAAACTTACAAACTCTTCATCAAACTTAGCAAATGATGTAGGTGATGAGATTTCAAAATTACTTGTAAATACGGGAAAATATGAAATAAGACGAGTAGATATGGTAGGTCCTAAAGTAGGAAGTGAACTAAGAGAAAAAGGTCTTATGGCTTTATCTTTATCTCTTCTTGTTATTATGGCTTATGTATCGTTTAGATTTGAATGGCGTTTTGCTCTTTCTTCTATTTTTGCATTAGTACATGATATTACTATTGCTTTAGGAATGATTTCTTTGTTCCAAGTAGAAGTAAACTTAGATATTTTAGCAGCCATTCTAACCATCTTAGGATATTCACTAAATGATACAATTATTGTATTTGATAGAATCAGAGAAGGTGTTAGTACGACCAAAGAAACTGTTTTAGAAAAAGTAGTAAACTTTTCTGTTTCAAAAACGTTATCAAGAACAACTCTTACCTCATTAACAACCTTCTTCGTTGTTTTAACACTGTTTTTATATGGTGGAGAGATTATTCATGGTTTTGCATTTACAATGCTTGTAGGGGTAATTGTAGGTACTTACTCATCTATCTTTGTAGCAGCATCGTTTTTAGTTCAACTGAAATTTTCATTGAAAGATTTTAGAGAGAAAGAAGCCGATAAAGTGAAAAGACAAAAAGAAAAAGATAAGTTAAGAGCTCAGTTCGAGCAAGGAACAGTTTAAGCACTTATAATTTTTGAGCTTCTGCGCTAACTCTGCGTTGGAGCTCAAATTTAAATACTCACGTACTCATTGTACACTCCGCTTTTCAATTCAAGCTCCGCCTTGATTTAACACACAATCTCAAAATTTCTAAGCGATTAAATAAAATTTATTATTCAAAAATTTAAACTTGCCTGTCCCTTTTATTTTTTGTATTTAGATGTTAATGTAATTAACCTTATTTGTTATATGATGTAAAAAAGAGATGAATCTCTACTTTACTAAGTAAAACAATAAGCGAAGGTAGCTTTGCTTTCAACAACGTGGCAGTTGCTTCTTTTGTTACGTTTCTTTCAATAAAGAAAAGTAAAGAACGAATGCGATAGCTTTCATGAGCTCTAAAACAAAAAATAAATCCCAACTATATTTTTTAAAGTGAATTTATTGCCATATGGTAAGATTAAAGAAAAATGGGAGCTATCACAATTAAAAACTATCCATAATATTTGCAATATTATACCTACACAGTAAATCCATTTTATTAAAATTCTCTTATCTTCTATGTGATAAAATATATATAAAAACCTCCGGAGTTTATTATGAAGGAACTTTTAGAAAAACTTTTTCAAGGAAAAGCTGGAAATATTTTTATTTTCGGCCTTTTCCTTTTCTTCTGCCTTCTTTTATTTATAATAATCTCTTATCGAATTGATATTACTTTTGCAAATAAAATTACAGGAATAGTGCTTACTAATGTACTTGTAGGTCGTGTTCCTGCTTTATCTTTTGCTTATGCAGTAGAACTGTCTCATATAGTTGCAATCTCTGTTAATGTACTAATTGAATTAATATTAGTTTGTATTATTTATCCTTTATTTGTATTAAGTTTTAATGGTATTTTAAAAATTGAACTTTTGGAGAATTTTTTTAATACTATAAAAACAAAAAAGAAAAAACATCAAAAAAGTTTTGATAGATATGGAAGTTTTGGTCTTTTTCTTTTTGTTTTTATTCCTTTTTGGATGACTGGGCCAATAGTTGGGGCTATTATTGGTTTTTTAATTGGTCTAAAACACTATACGATTATAACTGTTGTAGCTTTTTCTACTTTTATCGCCATTAGTTTATGGGGACTTTTTTTACAAGAAATAATAGACTTTTTGTTGGCTTTTGACAGTGAATTTATTTGGTTGGTTTTATTTGTATTATTAAGTATTTTATTAATATACAGATTTAAAAGATAGTCCGATTCTTTATAAGAAGATTATAAATCCTGTCTTTTACTTAAAGTAGATGAGCTAATCTCTTTTATCAAAAATTTCAATATAATAAACAAATATATTATTAAAAGGAATATCCGAAAATGAAAAAAACACTAATTATAATGATTTTATTGAGCACTTATGCTTTTTCTTTTTCTTTCTCTGATTTAACAGACAGTATTGTTAAAGAAGCAAAAGAAGTAGTAAAAATGCAAACGGGTTCATCTTCTTCATTGAGCAATGAAACGATTATTAAAGGCTTGAAAGAAGCTTTAAACAAAGGAGTGACATCTGCTGTTACAATATTAGGTGCTAATAATGGCTATTTAAATAACGCTGAAGTAAAAATACCACTTCCGTCAAATTTAGAAAAAGCAAAAGTTTTGATTAGTAAAATAGGTGGTGAGTCTTATATTAACGATTTAGAAAAAGCCATGAACAATGCAGCTACACAAGCAGCTCCCAAAACTGCTAAAATATTTGCCGATAGTATTTCTAATATGTCGATAACAGACGCTTCTAATATTCTAAAGGGTGCAGATAATTCTGCAACGACTTATTTTAAAACAAATACCCTAGAATCATTAAAAACATTAATCACTCCTATTATTAAAGAAACAATGGCTGCTAATAATGTGGCTTCATATTATTCTTCTTTTAATTCTTTTTACAAAGAAAATATAAAATCCTATGTGGATTCAAGCTCACTTACTTCTTATGCTAAAACTCTTGGAGTGGATTCTTATATACCTGGTTCTAGTGATGAGTCTTTTGATGAATATATAGTAAATAAAGCCTTAGATGGTCTTTTTTTAATGATTGAAAAAGAAGAAAAACGAATAAGAGAAAACCCAATTGAGAGAACTACCCAAATTTTAAAAGATGTTTTTACAAAAAATTAAAATACTTAGGAGATTCAATGTATAGATGTGCTTGGGCTTGTAAAAATCCCTTGGAAATGAAATATCATGATGAAGAATGGGGTGTAGCTATTCATGATGATAGATTACTTTTCGAAATGCTAATTTTAGAAAGTGCGCAATCTGGTCTTAGTTGGGCAACAATTTTAAAAAAAAGAGAGGGTTATATAAAAGCTTTTGATAATTTTGATACAAAAAAAATATCAAAGTACACTTCGTTGAAAATTGAAGAACTAATCAATGATACGAGTATTGTTAGAAATAAACTAAAAATTAATGCAACAATTACAAATGCTAAAGTATTCTTAACTATTCAAAAAGAATATGGTAGTTTTGATACATATATTTGGTCATTTTTAGAAGGGAAAACACTTATAAATAAATGGAAAACTGAATCAGAAGTTCCATCTTCTAGTGATGAATCTATTAAGATGAGCAAGGATTTAAAAAAAAGAGGCTTTAAATTTGTAGGTCCAACAACTTGTTATGCATATATGCAAGCCATTGGAATGGTGAATGATCACGTAATCTCTTGTTTCAGGTATAAACAAGTAAATTAATTACAGCTTTGGAGCTAAATTTTTTTAGCTCAATAAGTCTTTGAATTCTTCAATCTCTTTTAGATTCTCAAAGAGTTCTTCGCCTTCTATTTCATCTTTTAAATTAGGAGCTTGTTTAATAGCTATTAATAAA
The DNA here is from genome assembly GCA_013215945.1 of Campylobacteraceae bacterium. NCBI lineage: Bacteria > Pseudomonadati > Campylobacterota > Epsilonproteobacteria > Campylobacterales > Campylobacteraceae > Campylobacteraceae bacterium. The sequence goes on along the minus strand of JABSOM010000004.1, from coordinate 50,336 downwards.
TCAGCTATGGCTTCATTGTTATTATGCAATACAGCATTCGCACACGAACGTTGCCAATAAGCATATCCATATTCTGGATCAATTTCTATGGCTTTATTGCTAAGATTTAATGCCCATTCATATTCATCCATATCTAAAACAGCATCTGCTTTATAAGCATAAACTTCAGCATCATCTGGATTAATATTTATAATCTCATCATAAATATCAATTTTTGATTGAGGATTGGTTTCTAGGTTTGAACGCATCCATAAGGAGTGAATGTATTGGGTATTGTAAATTTTGTTTTGATTGTCAAGGATTTTTTCTGATTGTAAGGTCATTTCTTCTTGAAGTTTTTCCATTTTTTCATTGTACTTTTTTGTAATTATATTGAGACGTTCTTCTACAATACTTTCTGTTTTAATTCTAATATCTCGAAAAGAATTCCATCCTGCGAATATTAGTACAGAAGTAGCTGCTGCAATTAAATAAAAAATATTTCCAATGGTATCTGTCATGTACCGAGCGGCTCGATCGGTTTGACCTACTTCATTCTTTGTTAATCTTTTTTCAACTTGTATGCGTAGTTTCATATTTTCAATACGTAAGTCTTTTAGTTCATCTAAAACATATCGTTCCATTAGGGGTCTTTCCAATATTTCTTTTAAGCCCTGCGCATTTTTTTGTTCTGCATTTAACACAGAAGATAAACATAAAATAGAAACAATAAGAAAAAATTTAAATGATAATTTCATAAGAAACCTTAGTAGCAGAATTTGAATTATTATAACGAATCTATTTAAAAAAATAAAGAGTAAATAGCTAAGTTAATAAAAGCCTAAAATATATTATAAGGATGATAAGTGATTTGTATTTTCAAATGTTTTGTCCTGCTTGATTTTGAACTACTCTTTAATATTTTGTCCGGCTTCTTTTATAAGTTTTGCTGGAATATTAATTCCAAAAGCTTTTGTTTTTTGTAAATCAAAGGCCAGCCCCGTGTTTGGCCATGTAGGAATAATATCTTTTATTTTTGAACCATTAAATAATTTGTCAATCATTTCTCCTGCTGTTTGTCCTGCTTGAGATAAAGATGGGTATATTGACATACTAGCTCCCCAATCTTCCATTACGTCTTTTCTTCCTAATCCAAGTAAGGGTTTAGTACTATTTTCATAGACCATTTTTGCAAAAGGTTTTTGTACTCCCATAGTATCATTAGGACTAATAAATAAATCAACTTTATTGTTTAATTCCAAAACATATTTTTTTGCAATTATTGCCATACGTTTATGTCCACCTTCACTTCCAACAAAAGGTACTTCTCTAAAAATCACTTCAATATCTTTAAATTCATCCAATAAAAGAGCTTTTTGAATCCAAGACTTGTAACTATGGGATTGAGGAAGATTTCCATAAATTAATGCAATTCTTTTTATATTTGGGAAAATCGCTTTAATAAAACGCAAGCGCTCTTCTATTCGAACAGGATAAGAAACACCTGTAAAATTGTACTTAGGTGCTGTGTTAAAGTTCTCAATTACTCCTAAGCCAACGGGATCCGTGACATTAGCAAAAACAAACTTATTTTTATCATTTAAAGCAAGTTCTTTAAATGCTTTTGTAGCAATGGTTCCATTTAAAAAGATAACATTGTACTTGTTGTTTTTTTCTCTGTGCAACCAAATATTCTTGGCTATATCTGTAAAATTTCCTAAGGAGTAGTATTTTATAATTAGGTTTTTATTTTTAACATAACCCAAATTTTCAAGGGTATTAATCATAGATTTCCTTACTGTATTGTAGGGTTCTCCTTTTAAGGAGTCAATAATTAATAGTTTTTTTATATCATCATGTGCAAAAAGATTCTTACTTAAGAAAATACCCATTAGTGTGATTTTTAATAATAAAAAAAAGAGTTTCATAGTTTACCCCTATTTATTGCTTATAAATTTTATTACAAGAAATATAATGATGCGCTGAACTTATTGAGTATAAATAAAAAATAAGATTATTTTAATAGAAAATATATCTAAGCGAAAAGTGTATATATAAATAAAAAAGTAAAACAAAATTTTGGAATCAAGATATAATAGCTGATAGCTAAATTAAATGATTTAAAGTTTCATATTAGTAATGATTTTTATATTTAATTATTATTATTATGTTATTATTTATATATTTAAAATTTAAAGGATCTATTATGAAAAAAGCTATTTTACTTGTTTTATTTGTATTTTCACTCTCTTTGTTTGCACAAGAAAAGTTTATAATTTATACTTACCACAATCATTCGCCTTTTATTAATAGTCAAAACAGTGGTTTATCCTATGATGTTGTTAGGTATTTAAATACACAAGCAAAAGGAAAATACCTTTTTGAATTAAAAGTTATTCCTCGTTCTAGATTAAATTATATTTTAAAACCATGGATAAATAAAGACTGCTTGAAAATACGTAAATGTGACGCTAACTGGATGGTTCTATGGGTTAATCAGAAGTGGGGCTTTGGTCAAGATTCTTTAAGTAACTTTTCTTGGACAGCGCTCTTGCAAGACTCAAATGTTATTATCTCTTCAAGTAAAGCAGATTTTTATTATACAAAACCAGAAGACTTAATAGGGAAAAAACTAGCAGGAATGGCAGGCCATAGATATCTTGGAATTGATGATTTAGTTGATTCTGGAAAAATAAAAAGAATTAATGGAAATACAGAAGTTGAGAACTTAAAAGTAGTCTTATCTAAAAGAGTAGATGCTACACTTTTACCTAAATCAACATTTGAATATTATCAAAAAACAAACACAGAATTTAAGAAATTATATGCATCAGATGTATCTCATCAAGATTATATGAGAAATATTATGACAGTACCTCAAAATAAAGAATTAATTGCCTATTTCAACAGTTTAGATCTAAGTGAAATATTTAAATAGGAAACTTTATGTTTATAAAAGACTTTTTCAAAGATTTAAAAAATACAATAGGGTTTATATTATTTAAAAAGATATTTTTTGGATATATTTTACTCGTTTTGTGTTTTACCTCTTATCAAATATACACACAATATTCTTTTGCTAAAAATATTGTATTAAAGGATTTAATTAATACAGAGAAGTCTTTTTATAAGGTATTAGCAACAAGTATTTGGCATTTTGATGAAGTTAAAATTAAATCAGATGTTGATGCAATTATTTCGGCAAAAACAATTACTGGTATTTCTGTGCTTACTCCACTTAATGAAGTATTGAGTTTAAAAGGAACGGTTTTAAAAAAACAAAAAGAGTATACAAATTTCATTTTTGAGGGAAAAAAAGAAATTGTTTTTTTAGATGATTTGCTTTTTCATGAATTTGATTTAATCAATTATGAAAACTCTCCTGATGAAGTGTTAGCAAAAGTAACGTTTTATACGAAAAAGAATGTTATTTTTGAACTTGCAAAAGAAAGTATTTATCTGATTCTCATTAATGCTTTAAGTACCTCTTTTGTTTTATGGATTTTATTTTTATATTTTGCAAATAAGATTTTAACCATCCCTTTAAGGCAGTTATCAGAAGCCAGTAAAGAACTTCGGATTAAAGAATACAAAGAGATTGAAATAAGTTTAAGTACAGAAAAAAAACATGAATTAAATACGCTTGTAGAAAATTTTAATCTAATGTCAAAAAGAATTAATGAGTCTTATTTAGATTTAAAAGAATTAACAATAGTACAAGAAAAACAAAAAAATGAGTTAATAGAAGTGAATAAACATAAAGATGTTTTTTTAGCAAATATGAGTCATGAATTAAAAACGCCTTTAAATTCTATTAATGTTATTTCTTCTGTGATGATGAAAAATAAAAGAGATACATTAGATGAAAAACAAGTAAAAAATTTAGAGATTATTAATGCTTGTGGCAATGATTTATTGTATTTGATTAATGATGTTTTAGATATTTCTAAACTGGAAGCAAAAGAAGTGATTTTGAATTACGAAGATTTAAACGTATATGAAACAATGCGTGAACTTAAAGATATGTTTCTGCCTCAAATTGAAGACAAAGGCCTTACTTTTATTTTTGAAGTGGATGAAAGTATAGATTATATTTATTCTGATAAACAAAGAATTAAACAAATGGTAAAAAACTTATTAAGCAATTCTTTGAAGTTTGTAAAAGAAGGAAGTATCAGTTTACTCGTAAAAGATGAGAAAGATAATATAAAAATATTTGTTAAAGATGAGGGTATTGGTATTGAAGAAAACAAACTAAAACATATTTTTGATAGATTTAAACAAGTGGATGGCAGTACAACCAGAAAATATGGAGGTACGGGCTTAGGACTTGCTATTTGTAAAGAAATTGCGCTGTTATTAGAAGGAGATATTCATGTTAATAGTAAAATGAATGTGGGAAGTGTTTTTGTTATTACTATTCCTAAAAAACTAGATGAACTAACAGCTCTTCCACGTATTAAAAAATTACAAGAAAATAAAAGCAAAAAAATACTAAAAACAAAATATGAGGATATTTTAGTTTTAAATAACGCACCTATAGAATTTTTAAGTTTGATAATTGAACTTAAAAAAGAATCAAATGTAATACAAGTCAATGACTTAAAAGAATTAAAAGAGCTTTGGAATAATAAAAATATTTCTTTAGTCGTTATTGATATTTCTAGTTTAAATAAAGAAGAATGTGAAATAATAAGTAAAGATTTAAAGAATAAACTTTTCATAATCTATGAGGATGAAATTTTTGATAATATCAAAAATAAAACCAGTGATTTTATGAAAAAACCCATCAATAAAACTGATTTTATAGATAAAGTTATTGCATTAAAACACTAGATGATTATAGATATACACTTAAGATAAGGAATAAATATGTTTAATAATGATTTTTTAAAAAAACTTAGTATTTTGTACGTAGAAGATGATGAAATGGCCAGAAATCAGTTGGCAAGAACACTAAATAGATTATTTAAAAATGTCATTCTTGCTAACAATGGTTTCGATGGGCTTGAAAAATATATTAAAGCAAAAAAAGAGGGTATAAAAATTGATTTAATTTTATCTGATGTAAATATGCCTAAATTAAACGGCCTAGAAATGCTGGAAGAAATAAGAAAAATTGATAATAATATAGCTATTATTTATACCACGGCTAGAACTGAAACAGAGTTTCTTTTAAAAGCAATTGAGTTACATGCAGATCATTATGTGATAAAACCTATACATTTACAAGATGTAATAAATAAAATTCAAAAAGTGTGTGAAAAAAATTATTTAGAAGAATTAATTGAGAGTAAAAACAAAGAGTTACAACAGTATTTAAATATCATTAATAATGTAGCCGCTATTTTAAAAATGGATGGTAACGGAAAAATTACTTTTGCAAATCAGCATTTTTTAGAGCATTTTCAATGTGAAAAAAATGAAGTTTTAGGTGAAAGTTTTGAAAATATTATTCATAAAGATATGGCTAAAGGTTTTATTGATTCTATGTGGACAGATATTAAAAAAGATGAAATCTGGAATAAAAATATTAAATACCAAAATAAAGAAAATGACTTTTTTTATATAAATAGTACTGTTTTTAAAGTATATAATGAAAATAATATTGAGTATATCAATATAGGTTTTGTATCTACTAAAGAGGTCAATGAAAAAAGAGAATTCCATAAAAAAATCATTGAAAATGTTAAAAACAGTAGCAAAGAAATTAAGGAATCAAAAAACGAAGTTCAGAATTTAATAATAGAAAAAGAAAGATACGAATTCCTTATACGTAAACTTAAGAAGAGTATCGAAATTGAGAACCAAAAGCACCTTGATGAAAGCAGTCAAATTAAGTTTTATGAGAATGAATTATTAAGTATTGATTCCAGGTTAGACAAAAGATTGATACATAAAAACAAAGAGATAGAAGATAGTCTTAATGATGTTAAAAGAGTTAAAGATGAAAAAAGACTCTTACTTCTTGATATTCATAAACTAGAAAGAAAACTAGAAGACAGTTTAACTCTTATTTCTAAATTAGAAAAAAATGAAGAACTGTCTAAAAAAAAGATTGTAGATTTAAAAGATGTATTGGAACACAGAGAAGATCAATTGAAAAAATTAAAACCAGGTATTATGGTTTAAAAAACTAGTCTTTTTTATTGGCTAATAAAAATATAAACTTTAAACCAGAAACTATATTTTGTACTTTTACTTTGCCTTGAAAACTTGTTTGCACAATTAGTTTTACCAAATAAAGGCCAGTACCCGTGCCTTTTTCTTTATTTGTAAAATAAGGGTCAAAGATTTTCTCAATATTTTCTTCTTTGATTCCTCCTGCATTGTCTTCAAATATTACAACAGTATAAGCATCTTTTGTAAGTGCATTAATATGAATTTCTCTGTTTTTTATATCTTTTTCTATAAAAGCATCTTTTGAATTAATAAGAAGATTTAAAAAAACTTGCTCGAGTTCTGTTTCTACCCCATATACTTTTTGATCTGTTATATGGCAATGAATATTTATATTATTGTTTTTAAATTGTGAAGATAAAAGTTCTATGGTTTCATCAAAGGCATTTTTTAATAAAAATTCTTTTTTTACTTTATCGGGATTGAAAAAATTCATAAAACCATTAATAGTATCGTTCATAAAGTGTATTTGTTTTTTGGTATTTATATCAAATTCTTTCACAAAATCATCATTTATTTCATTGTATTCATGAGAGAGTTTTATATCACTGCAATATAAAGAAATGACATTAAGAGGTTGTTTTAGTTGATGAGATATGACGCCAATCATTTCTCCCATAGTGGCCATTTTTGATTGATGCAGCAAGATTTCGTCTTTTTTATGCAGTTCAAGACTTTGTTGTTTTTGTGAATCAAAAAGATCTATATATACTTTTAATTTGGAAGATAATAAAATATCATCAATGGGTTTCGAAATATATTCAATGGCTCCTAGTTCATAACCTCTTTTTTTGTATTCACTGTTATCAAAAATTCCAGTAATAAAAATAACAGGAATATTTTTTGTTTGTTCTATTCCTTTCAAATATTCTAAAAATTCAAAACCATCAATATCTGGCATTTGAATATCACTTAATATTAAATCAACAGGTTTCTTCATTAACAATTCGATAGCATCTTGAGCATTAAGTGCTGTATAAATATCTAAATCGAAACTATCTTCAATCATCATTTTTAAGGTATAAATATTTTGTTCCACATCGTCAAGTAAAAGAATAGAGAATTTTTCCATTTTATGTCCTTATATAATAATATTATAAAATTATTTAACTTAGTTTCTTCCATTTTTATTTATGAATTAAGAAGGAAACATAAGAGAGTTCATAAATAGTAAAATGAAATAAATAAGGAACTTATTTTAATAGTGTTATTATAAATTATTTCCTTCTTAGGAATTTATCCCTGCTTCAAAAAGAGATGAGCTTTTAGCAGATACTTAGTGCTAAATAATTAAGATATAGATAGAAAAAATAAAAGGATTAAGCTTTATGATAAAAAGAGTTAGAGGTAAATATACGGGAAGAAATAAATCTTCCAAATATAAAGATTTGGTTTTCACTGTTGCAACATCATCTGATTTAAGTCTTGATATAGAAGGTCAGACAAAATTAACCCTAGAAACAATTGAAAATAATTTAAATGAACTAAATTCCAATAAAGAACAAATATTAAGTGCACAAGTATTTATAGCAAATATGAAAGATAAAAATAAAATGGATGCGATTTGGACACAATGGATAGGGACGAACCCAGACCATTGGCCGCAAAGAGCTTGTTTGGGTGTAGACTTAGAAGGAAATACTCTAATAGAAGTAACTGTTACAGCTGTTACTTCTATTATTGAATAGTTTATTTACTTAATGCCATTCTAGAATATAAACCGGCTTTAGTCGTATATCCCACTTCTGTAAATTTTAAGACTTTATTTTTGTCATAAATAAAAGAAGTGGGAAAAGCTTGAATATTAAATTTACGTGAATAATAAGCATCTTCGTCATTTACTACTCTAAAAGATAAGTTGTTCTCCTCTAAGTATTTTTCTATTTCTTTTTTACTGCCTGATTGCACTGCAATAGTAATTACCTCATAATCTTTTGAAAGTGCTTCAATATTGGAAGCTTCAAAACTACAAGTAGGGCACCAAGTAGCCCAAAAATGAACAAGTAGTGGTTTGTCTTTTTTAACAAAATATTTACTATTATCAAGAAGAGTAAAATGGTTTTCTTCAAGATTATTTTTATTTAAATCAAGTGAACGATAATAACTTAAAGCATTTAATACAATGGTAAGGACAACAATAAAGATAATACTTTCTTTAAAATATTTTTTTAATTTGTTTTTCACTTTTTACCTTTTAAGCTATATTAATGTAATTATATTTTTTTATTGTTAAGAAAGTGTTAAAAGCTTAAAGTTGATGACGGTTTTTGGGGGAATAGTTTAGCTTCATGATAAGAAAGTATCATGAAACTAAAGAGAGTAATTATTTTGTTTTTAATTCAGACTGTAAACCTCTGTAAAGGCTATAGGTCATAATTAATAAAATGACAGTAAAAGGTAAAGCTGTAGTAATTGAACCTGCTTGTAGGGCACTTAGTGCATCTGCCCCACCTACGTATAAGAGTGCAATGGCAACAAAACCTTCCGTAAGCGCCCAAAAAACTCTTTGCGCTACTGGAGCATCTTGTTTTCCACCTGCGGTAATACTGTCAATTACTAAAGATCCAGAATCAGAGGAAGTTACAAAAAATACAATTACTAATAAAATTGCAATAAATGATGTGATACTTGAAAATGGAAGGTTTTCTAACATTTGAAACATTGCTAAGGATTTATCAGTAATACCATTACTTAATGCACCTACTTTTCCAATTACTTGGTCAAGTGCCGTTAATCCAAAGGTACTCATCCAAATAGAAGTTACAAAAGTAGGAATTAATAAAACGGCAATTAAAAATTCTCTTACTGTTCTACCTTTTGAAACTCTTGCAATAAACATTCCTACAAAAGGAGACCACGCAATCCACCATGCCCAGTAAAATACTGTCCAGCCATGATACCATTCGCTATCTTCTCGTCCTACAAAATTACTTAAAGCAAAAATATTTGAAGCATAATCACTAAGTGTTGTGCCAACTCCTGTAATGATTAATAAAGTAGGACCAACAAGAATAATAAATACAAGCAGTATCAAAGCAAGAATAATATTAAATTTACTTAATACTTTAACCCCACCCTCTAAACCACGTACCACTGAAACAACAGCTAAAGCAGTAATTGCTAAAATAATATAGATTTCAGTGTTTACTCCTTTTTCAATACCAAATAAAAAATTAAGACCAGAAGAAACTTGTTGCGCTCCTAATCCTAAAGAAGTAGCAAGTCCAAAAATAGTTGCAAATACGGCAAGTATATCAATTATATGTCCTGGCCAACCCCAAATTCGCTCTTTTAATAAAGGATAAAATACTGATCTCATTGTCAAAGGAAGTTTTTTATTATAAGAAAAGAATGCTAAAGCTAATCCCACTACCGCATATATCGCCCAAGGATGTAAACCCCAGTGAAACATAGTTGCAGCCATTGCTAATTCTTTTGCTTCTGGTGTATTTGGAAGCACATTTAAAGGCGTATGCCACCATGAAGTATAATAAGCTACTGGTTCAGCTACGGACCAATACATAAGCCCAATTCCCATACCCGCAGCAAAAAGCATAGAAAACCATGAAAATCTTGAAAATTCAGGTTTTGCGTCTTCTCCTCCAAGTCGTATTTTACCAACAGGTAAAACAATTAATGCCAAACAAAACACTACAAAAATGTTTCCTGATAACATAAATAACCAATCAAAATGATTGATTGACCACCATTTAGCTCCATCTAATATTTCTTTTGCTTCTTTAGGAGAAGCAATAGTACCTATTACAAATACTAAAATTAATATAGCACTTATAATAAATACCGGATTATGCATATCAAGACCAAACTTTCTAATATTGTCCTGGCCAAGCCTGTATTTTATTTTTTCTTCCATTATTTTTCCTCCATCGGTAAATAATTTTACCGATTAAAATAACATAAAATACTTCATCTAAGCTATAAAAGGAGAAATTTGAAAATATTATTAAAAGAAATAAAACATCAACCCCCTTAGAATTAAAAAGATATTGATTTAATATTCAAGCTAGGGTGCTGTTCTTATTTGTGAAGAATTAAATATTCTCTAGGCTTTATTTATATATAATATCATCAATATAAATATACGAAGGTTTGATAAAAAAAGGATGGATTTTAGTGGAACATAAAATATTTAAGAATAAAAACTTGCCTTTTGTAGAGTTGCGTTATGCCCAAGTGGTAAGAGGATGTTCTAAAAGCCATACCCATGAGCTTATCACTATAATTGCTATTAAAGAAGGAAAAGTAAATTTAATTCTAAATAAAAAAGAAGAAATACTCAATAATAAAACAATTGCATTTTTGAATCCCAATACGGCTCATTGTATAGAGGTACTTGATAAAAAATCTTTCGGAGATTATGTGCTTCATTTAGATAAAAGTTGGTGTGCAAAACTTCAAAAAGAATTATTCTCTAATGATGATTATCTTCCTTTGCAAAAAGTTTTACTTAATACAAAAAATATTAACAAGAACTTCCTTGTGCTTTGCAATAAACTTTTAAGTACGGATTCTTCTTTAGAAAAAGAACGTGACCTAGTTGTTTTTATGAAGACATTATTCTTAGATTTTTTGTCTGTTTCAAAACCAGAAAAAAACAATACAACAAGTAAAGCACAAAAAATAAAAGATTATCTTGATGAAAATATAGAAGATAACTTATCCTTAAAAGAACTTTCTTTAGAGTTTTTGATTAGTGAAGTTCATATAATACGCTTGTTTAAAAAAGAATTTGATTTAAGCATTCATTCATATCTCTTGAATAAAAAAGTACATAAAGCAAGAGAGCTTTTAGGAAGTAAAGAAACGATATTAAATATTGCTTTGCAAAGTGGGTTTTATGATCAAAGTCATTTAAATAAAGCCTTTAAACGTGTCTTTTCACTCACCCCTAAAGAGTATCAAGACAATATACTAAAATGTTAATTTCATACAATACTTAAAAAAGTAATTTTTATATAATACTTCAAAATAAGACTTTGGAGAGTGTATGAGAGAGACAAAATTAGGAATAGCAGCAGGACTTTTTACAATATTTGCATGGGCATCTGCAGGAATATTTATAAACTTATTAGATACTTTACCTATATTGTTAATTGTAGGAATACGCTTGAGTGTTTCTTTATTTGCACTTTTTTTTATTGTATTTTTTTTAAAGAAAAATATTCGTAAGTATTTAAGTGAACTAAACAATTACAGAACATGGTTATTGGGTTTTGTATTGTTTTTATGTTATTTATTTGGAACTCTGGCATTTGCTTTAGCTCCTGTAGGAGAAGTTACTATTCTTATGACCACTTCACCTTTATTTGTTATTTTATATAAATACTTAAGAAAAGAAAAAATCACGGCTTTTGAAATTATTGGCGTAATACTTGCTTTTTTAGGAGTATTATTAATCACTTTTAATGAAATCACTTTCAAAGATTTTCTTGCTTCTTCTAGACTTTTAGGAGATGCACTTGCTCTTTTAGTCTCTTTGTTATTTGCTTTATATGCTATTATTTATAAAGCTATGAATGAAAAAAATAAAGCCCCCCATTCTTTTAGTATTGCTTTTGCTACTTTTTTTATGGGAATAGTATTACTGCTTTTTTTTATAGATACTTTTTGGGAGAATAATATAAGTGCTTTATCAAACTCGAATGTCGGATATTTACTTGCTATTTCAATATTTTCAACTGCTCTTCCTACTATTACTTATAGCCTTGCCTCAAAATATTTAAAACCCATACAAACAACAAGTATTTTATTATTAGAGCCTTTTATTGCAATAGGCTTAGCCGTGATATTTATTAAAGAAATACCAAGTATTTTTATTGTTCCAGGATTTGTTTTTATTTTATTGGGTTTATTTTTTATAATAAAGAAAAAAAAAGAGAAAACTTAACTATATTTTTAATGCTTTTTTGATATAAAATGATGCAATCTAACTATTCAAAAAAAGAATATAAATGTTAGAATAAAATAAAAGAAGGACAAAACAATTGACTTATATCGTTCCTAATACTTTTATAGAAAATAAAGATGTTAAGCTAAGAGCAATAGATGATTTATATTATTTAGATTATAGTACACAGAAAAAGAATGATTTTATTTCTTTTAGAACTACCATGCATTGTTTTATTGTTCTACTAGAGGGTTCAAAAGTAATACATTTTAAAGATCAAGATTTTGCTGTTGAAGAAAATGAAGTATGTTTTTTAACACAAAATAACTATTTTATGAGTGAAAGACTGGCAAAAAATGCCCAGTATAAATCCCTTGTAATATATTTTGATGATAGATTTATTTTTGAATTTCTAAAAAAATATAAGATTGAAGTCACTGCTACAACAGAAAAAGATATTGTAAAAGTACAGAGCTTAAATGATAAATTCTTAAAAAACAGTATTGATGTTTTGCAAGAGTATGTTAAACAAAATTTAGATGAAAATATTTTAAAACTCAAAATAGAAGAAATTATTTTACACAGCCTTAGAACAAATAAAATGGCTTTTTTAGCGTATTTAAATGCAATAAAACTTAGCAGTGGAAGTAGAAATAAGTTTATTCTTGAATCAAATCTTGATTTAATTCAAAATCTTGATGATATGTGTAAACTAGTAAGAATGAGTCCCAATCAACTAAGAAACTATATCAAACAAGAATATAAATTAAGTCCAAAAGTATGGTTGGATAAAAAAAGATTAGAACAAGCGTCTATGATGTTAAAAAATACCGATAAAACAATAAGCCAAATAGCAAGCGATATTGGTTACTCCACTGTATCTTGGTTTATTTCTCAATTTAAAAAACACTACAGTATTACTCCTAAAGAATTCCGATATAAAACGTAAGTTTTCTTGTACTTTGAGATTTTTCTTTTTTGTATTATGTCCTTACGTAAACAAAAAGGAATAATATGAACGTAAAATTTAAAAAATTAATTTTAGGGCTTTCTCTTACAATATGTAGCTCAAGCATCTTTGCAGAAGGTTTTACTTTAAAAAGTAAAGATTTAAGAGGTCAAACCTCAATGAAACAGGTGTTTAATGGTTTTGGATGTAAAGGAGATAATATTTCTCCTCAATTGTCTTGGGAAAATGCACCCAAAGGAACTAAAAGTTTTGCTATTACTATGTATGACAAAGACGCTCCTACTGGAAGTGGTTGGTGGCATTGGTTGGTTTTTGACATTGATAAAAATACCAGCAATATAGCTACAAATGCGAGTGCAAGAAATACTCTTCCACAAAATAGTATAGAAAGTAAAAATGATTACAGCACAACTAATTTTGGTGGTTCTTGTCCTCCCAAAGGAGATAAAACACATATGTACCTAACTACTATTTATGCACTTGATGTAGCTACCTTAGGTTTAGATAATAAAACGAATCCTGCTTTAGTTGGTTATATGATTAATGCTCACACCCTTAAAAAAAGTTCACTTGTGACATATTACAAACGATAAATTCTATTAAAGAAGAGTATAAGAGGATATAAGACTTTATTTCTTTTATTCTTTTATCTCTTTATTTTAGACAATACTTCTATTTAATTCTCCTCTTTTTTTAAATGTACAAATTATCCTATTTAATGTAGAAAAATGCTATTTTTATTCTCTCTTATATTTCCTATACTTTTACAGACAGAAAGAAAGGAAGAAAATGAAACATCAAAAAGCACAGGAACTTGAAGTTCTTGAATGGTTAAATACAAAAAAAGACATTAGCCTTGAAAAACTAAAAGGCAAAATCGTTCTTATTTATGTATTCCAAATGTTATGTCCTGCTTGTGTTCAACACAGTATTCCTCAAAGTAAAAAACTTTTCAAAAGATTTTTAAATGAAGAAATAGTTATTTTGGGTTTGCACAGTGTTTTTGAACATCATGAGGTGATGAGTCCTAAAGCACTAAAAGTATTTGTAGATGAAAATGATATAAATTTTCCTGTAGCAATTGACTTGAGTGTAGAAAAAGATTTTATGCCAGCAACAATGAAAAAATATAATATGCAAGGCACACCAACATTACTTATTATTGATCAAGAAAGTAAAATAAGAATGCACGCTTTTGGTTTAGTTAATGAGCTTGATATTGGCTTATTACTTGGAAAATTATTAGAAGAAAAAAAGGATTAAAATGAAAAATATAATGAAAAAGAGCTTAAGTACTTTATTGATAGCAGGAAGCATAATAATGCATGCAAATGATGATTTTAAAATCAAAGAAGCAAAAGTTGAATATATCAAAGCTCTTGATTTATTGGTTTTTTCGCAAAAAGTAGCGGGAAAAGCGGGGAATACGACACCTGATCTTAATGGAGCATTAAATGGAGCAAGTGTTTTAGGCTATGTTTTTCCAACAAGCCTAAAATCAACAGATGTTGGTTTTAATGCTACACAAGGAATAGTAGCTCTTGCACTTACGAGCCATCCTGATTTTGATGATACTCCTCTTTGGGATGAAAACAATGATAAAAACTTTAAAAACGATGGAAAAGTATGGCATCCCCATTGGGTTGTTTTAGTAGAAGATAAATCTTTGGAAGGTGGATTAAAAGTAAAAGAATTTAAAAAAGCCGACAAAGAAGTGATTTTACCTCCAACGAATCCTGGAATGCCAATGTATATGGATTCTCCTGGTTTTTCTGTAGTAATACAAAATGATACGATTAAAGCCTTAGTTCCAGCAAATAGAGTGAATAATAAGATAGATTTTTCTTATGATGCTGTTTCTGTTTTAATGAAAGTAAATACCAGTAAAGAGGTAGCTTTACTTGGAGTGTATAAAGTATACTCTGTTTTAGATGGTGCACTTAATTTGAAAAATAAAGTGACAAACGTTAAATAAATATATGTTTTTTCCTCTTTTAAGAGGAAAAAACTTAGGTATAAATTTTTAGATTATTTGCTCTAAATTCTTTTGGACAAAGTTTTGTATGATTTTTAAAAAACCTTGAGAAATAAGAAGCATCAAAATAACCAAGTGCTTCTGCTATATCTTTTACAGATTCTTGACTAAAAATTAGCTCTCTTTTTGCTTCTACAATTAATCTTTCACTTATTAAATCTGAAACTGTTTTATTGATATTATTTTGAATAATCTCATTTAATCTTTTGGTCGTAAGATCAAATTTTTTGGCATAAAAGGAAGCGCTTTTTTCTTCTTTATAATGTTGGTCAATGAGTATTTTGAGATTTTCTACACGTTTATCAGTATTCAAACTTTTTGCTATATTTGTTTTTGATTTTATTATATATTTTAAGAAAGAAGAAAAAAGATGAGAAAGAAGTAAAAAATCATCATTATTAAGATATTCTTCTTTAATCATCTCAACCAATAAGGTCAAATTCTTTTTTGTTTTATTGCAAATATTAATGGAAGATTCTACATTGTTATTAAATAAATTGTTAATGATTTTATCATCATGAAAAAACTCTTTTGAAAAATTAAATATATAACCATCGTATTCATTATTAAAATTATTTAAATGCCATTTATGGACTTGTGAGGGTTTTATTAAATACACCAAATCTCTTTTTAATTCATATTCTTCAAAATCAATGCAGTGTTTTCCCTCTCCTTTAGTAATAAAAATAAGTTGATAAAAATCATGCCTGCATTCTTTGAAAATATTATTCTTATATTCATCTTTTATATAAAACAATTCAAATTGTTTATTACATTCTAACTTTTTATATAAAATACTCATTATAAAACCTTTATTTTTTTCTTCTGTGATTATACAGTAAATGAAATAATAAAAACAGTAAATATAAGAATAAAATAAATTTTATTTTTGATTAAATCATCTAAATTAAGTGTAAGATGTACTCAAATTATTTTTAGAAGGAATAATATTTTGAGTTTAATTGTTTCGGTTTTTATAGCAACAAGTTTAGATGGTTTTATAGCAAGAGAAAATGATTCTTTAGATTGGTTAGATGATGCTAATAAAACACTTCCTATAGGTGAAGATTGTGCTTATGAAAAGTTTATGCAAGGTGTTGATGCTTTGGTAATGGGAAGACATACCTATGAAAAAGTTTTGACATTTAAGCAGTGGCCTTACAAAAATAAAAGAGTAATTGTTTTAAGTAGTACTAAACTTAAGATTCCAAATGACTTAAGTACTTATATTGAACATTCTTCTTTATCTGGAAAAGAATTATGTGCTTCTTTGGAAAAAGAAGGCTTAAAGCGCATCTGTGTTGACGGTGGAATAACTATTCAAAGATTTTTATCTGCTAAATTAATTAAGGATTTAACGCTTACAATAATCCCCGTATTAATAGGAAAAGGAAAACCTTTATTTTCTTCTTTGATCAAAGATATTAAGCTAAAACTACAAAACACTAAAGCCTATGATTTTGGATTTGTTCAAATGAAATATCAAATTATAGAGCAGTGAAATAAGACAAAAATAAATATTTTGTCTTATTTTAAAATGTTTTAATCTTACTTGATTTATAATAGATGATTAGCTAGGAGTAATATTATGAGTGATAATATTTGTGAGGTTTGCAATAAACGTTTTGGAAATAGGTTTTTTAATAAAACCTTAAAAAAATGTTTTTACCATGCAAAAAAAGTTACCCAAAAAAACGATTATACATGGGCTGATCATTTTTCTTCAAAACTTTATTTTTCTAGTTTAAAACTCTTTTTTAATAATTCTAAAAAAGCATTTATTTATTTTTATATCTTTGTTTTTCTTCTTATCTTTATTGCTATTTTTCAATACAGTTTTTTAAGTAACAAGGATCAAAACATTTTAAGTCCTTCTTTTTTATCTCCTTTTTTAATCCATTTTTTTAAAGCTTTGGCTATTGTGCTTATGACAGCATCCTGTTTGTATTTTTTATTAAAAATTACGCTCAAACGTTTTTTGCTTATAATAATTTTGGCTTTTATCTTTTTATATTTTTGGTGGACTTCGGATGTTTTTTTACTTTTACTTATAGAAATTTTAAATCCTTTTACCATTGTTGAAAATCCTTTTACTTTGGCATACAAAATCATACTTTTTTATCCTCTGTATAAAATATTAAAATACATGCTTAAAACTAAGGTTTAAAAGATTATTCTAAAGCGCTTACAGGCTTTTTATTGTTGGCTTAGACCTTCTTATATAATGGCTTTTTTATGCATTTTTAGATATTATGGCAAATTAATAAAACAAACAAAGGATACACATGGATTGGGGTAAAGTTACGTATATATTCTTTTCACTAATGTCACTAACAACAACAGCAGGATTTTTATATGAGCCACACGCTGTTCCTCTTTTTATAGCAGCTTCGGTTAATATCATTTCTACCATTTTAAAAATTGGTGTTAGAAATTTATTGGCGGCTGAGTTATTGGCAAGTTCACTGGTGGCGGATCTTCACTTGATTCCTGCATTCATGGCCTTAGTATTTATGGGTGATGAAAGATTAGCAATGGCTTTAGCTATTGGAGCAGTGGTTGCGAATCTTTTTTCAATTGCTCTAGCATTAATAGAAAGTTCAAAAAGCGAAGATAAGGAAGAGTACTAATGGAGTATAATCCACGATTAGTTGAGAAAAAATGGCAAGAATATTGGGACAAAAATAATTCTTTTGAGCCATCAGATGATAAAAGTAAAGAAAAAAAATTCATATTAAGTATGTTTCCTTATCCAAGTGGACGTATTCACATGGGACATGTAAGAAATTACTGTCTTGGAGATGCTTTTGCACGATATTTTAGAAAAAAAGATTTTAATGTTTTACACCCAATTGGTTGGGACAGTTTTGGAATGCCAGCTGAAAATGCAGCAATAAAACACAAGTCTCATCCTAAAAAATGGACCTATGAAAATATTGATTATATGAGAAATGAACTAAAAGGTCTGGGCCTTTCTTTTTCAAAGAATCAAGAATTTGCTACTTCTGACCCCTTGTATACGAAGTGGGAACAAGAGTTTATTATTAATATGTTTGATGATGGTTTATTGTACAGAAAATCTACTACTGTTAATTGGTGTGATGAATGCCATACTGTTTTAGCAAACGAACAAGTAGAAGATGGAGCTTGTTGGAGATGTGATACAATAGTTACTCAAAAAGAAATGCCAGGATATTATTTAAATATTACAGATTATTCTCAAGTTTTATTGGATGATTTAAAAACATTGGAAGGACAATGGCCTTCAAAAGTTTTAACCATGCAAGAAAATTGGATTGGTAGAAGTGAAGGTTTAGAATTTGATTTATTTTTAAATTCTTCTAGTAAAACAAAACTGGATGCGAAGTTTGATAATTTTACAGTGTTTACAACCAGACCAGATACTATTTATGGAGTAACCTATTCTGCTTTAGCACCTGAGCATGAAATTGTTGAATATATAATTAACAATAAATTATTAAGTGAAGATAAAATAGCACAAATTAAAGCTATGAGAAAAGTAAGCGAGCGAGATAGAGCTATTCAAGATAAAGAAGGTCTTTCTTTAGAAATTACTGTTATTCATCCAATTACTGGGGAAGATATTCCTGTATGGGTAGCTAATTTTGTATTAGCATCTTATGGTGGAGGAGCTGTTATGGCTGTTCCTGCTCATGATCAAAGAGATTATGAATTTGCAAAACAATACAATTTACCTCTAAAACAAGTTATTGCAGGCCCTGCTGGTATTGATGATAATATGAGTGAAGCGTATACAAAAGAGGGTGAATTAATTAATTCAGAATCTTTTAATGGTTTGAAAATAAATAAAGCAAAAAAAGCAGTTATTTATCATTTTGAGAAAAACTCTTTAGGGAAAAAACAAGTTAATTATAAACTAAGAGACTGGGGAATTTCAAGACAACGATATTGGGGAGCACCTATTCCTTTTGTTCATTGTGACTCTTGTGGTTTAGTACCTGAAAAAATTGAAAACTTACCTATTTCTTTACCTGATGATGTAGAAATTACGGGAGAAGGTAATCCTTTAGATACTCATCCTACGTGGAAACATACAACTTGTCCTAAATGTGATAAAAAGGCGCTTCGTGAAACAGATACTTTAGATACTTTTGTACAGTCTTCTTGGTATTTTTTGCGTTATGCCACCTCTCATAAAAAATGGGAAAAAGAAGGTATTTCCAAAGAAGATACTGAATATTGGATGGATGTAGATCAATATATTGGTGGAATAGAACATGCAATTCTACATCTTTTGTATGCACGATTTTTTACAAAAATTCTAAATAAAATGGGATATACAAAATCAACTGAACCTTTTAAAAAACTATTAACACAAGGAATGGTTTTAAAAGATGGGGCTAAGATGAGTAAATCTAAAGGGAATGTAGTTGATCCTTCTTCTATTATTGAAAAATATGGAGCAGATACTGCACGTTTATTTATGATGTTTGCAGCACCTCCTACTAAAGAGTTAGAATGGAATGATTCTGCTGTTGAAGGTTCTTTTAGATTTATCAAACGTTTTGCAAGTAAATCTTACGAAGCACAAGGTGTTAGTATTGATGAACTTTTAAACATCAAACACGATTCTTTAAATAAAGATGAAAAAGAAGCACGAAAAAAAGTATATCTGGCTTTACAAAAAGCACAAGATGTTTATACTAAAACCTATACCTTTAATACACTTATTGCTGCTTCAATGGAAGCATTAAATGCTTTGGGCGGACAGAATAACAAAGTAGTTTGGGCAGAAGCTTATTATATTTTAAGCAATATTTTAGAGCCAATTATTCCTCATATTTGTTGTGAAATTGCAGATAATTTATTTGAATTAAAAAACTTTAATGTTGATTTAGAAATAAAAGACGAAGTTTTTATTCAAGATGTATTTATTTTAGCTGTAACCATTAATGGTAAAAAAAGATGTGAAATTGAAGTAAGCCCAAGTGCTTCTAAAGAAGAAATTCTTACACTTGCAAAAATCGCAAGTAAAAAATGGCTTGAAGATAAAGAGCTTATAAAAGAAATTTTAGTTCCAAATAAATTAGTTAACTTAGTAATAAAAGGATAGAGTTTGATGAAAAGTATAAAGATTTTAAAAAAAGTAATATTGGTACTTTTCATTTTAAGCTTTTCTGCTTGTGGTTATAAAGCAACGTCATTTTATGCAAAAAAAAGTGTTGGAGAAAATGTTTACGTTGATTTAAGTGTTAATGTCGAAGATCCAAAAAACTCAGTATTGATAAAAGATGCAATGAACAAATTGTTAATAACACGTTTGGGATCAAAACTGGTTAAAGTAAGAGCAGAAGCTAATACCATTATGTTTGTTAAATTAAATTCTGTTTCAATGAGTGAAATACAATACGATGAAGATGGTTATACACAATTGTATAGAGCTACGGCTAATATAAATGTAAAAGTTTTTTCAAATAATAAATTAAAAACATTTAATGTTTCGGGGACGTATGATTTTTCTGTTGATGATTCCGACACTATTAGTGAAGCAAGTCGTTTTTCTGCAATTAAAAATGCCTCTAATAAAGCAATGGAACTGGTATTATCAAAACTAGCTATTTTGTCTTTTAAGGAAAAGTAGTGTGCGACTTTCAACGCTGTAGTTTAGAAGAACTCTTAGCCAATAAAACAATGTATTATGACAAAATAGATTTTTCTATTATTGAAGAATCATGGAAAATTCTTAAATCTTGCATAGAAGTACCTTATGTTATTCATTTAGTTGGTACAAATGGAAAAGGCAGTACGGGAAGATTCTTAGCCCATTATTTAAATAAAATAGGTAAAAAAGTACTTCATTATTCCTCTCCTCATATAAAAAAATTTAATGAAAGAATATGGATTAATGGAGAAGATATAAGCGATGAAGACTTAGAACAAACGCATAAAAAAATACAAAATATTCTTCCTCTTGTTTTACTCTCTAAACTAACATATTTTGAATACACAACACTTTTGGCATTATATAAAGCCAATAATATGGATTATTTGGTTTTAGAAGCTGGTTTGGGTGGAGAGTTTGATGGAACAAATGTAATTAAAAATGATCTTTCTTTAATTACTACAATAGATTTAGACCATGTTGTCTTGTTAGGAAACAGCATTAAAGAAATTTCTTATACTAAAATGAGAGCCTGTGATAAAAATATGATTGTGGGACATCAAATACATGAAGAAGTTTTTTTGCATGCAAAAGATTTAATAAAAGAGAGAAATTATGAACTGTTTTGCATTAATGATTTTGATCTAAGTAGTTTTAAAATTGATTTAAATTTACCTGCTTATTTATTAAAAAACTTAGATTTATGTTTAAGTGCTTTACAGTTTTTAGGCATTGACCTTAATATAGAAGTATTCAAATCATTACATTTAAAAGGACGATTTGAAGCATTAAATGATAATATTACCCTTGATGTTGGGCATAACCCTTTAGCAGCAAGTGAAATAAAAAAACTCTATAAAAATAAAAAGATTATTTTAATTTATAATTCTTATGCAGATAAAGATTATGAAAAGGTATTAAAAATACTTAAACCTATTATAAAAGAAGTACAGATTTTGTCTATTAATGACGAAAGAATGCTAAAAAAAGAAACTTTAATCAAGTTATGTGGAAATTTAAATATAATGGTTAGTGATTTTAAGAACATTGATAATAATGAAAAATACTTAGTATTTGGTTCATTTTTAGTAGTAGAAAAGTTTATGGGAATATATGAAAGATAGATTAATAATAACAGTATCCGATGTAAATAGCACAAAGTCCTATAATATACATCAACTTGTACGAAAGTCAATTATAATCATTGCAATCATTGCAGTATTGTTAATTGCTTCTTCTATATGGTTTATCACTTTTTTAAATGATGAAATTGTAGATTTACGAATTACCAAAGAAAAAGAAATAATGGTTTTGACAAAAAAAGAAAAAAAACTTTTAGCACAAAATAGTTTTTATTCAAAACAAATTGAAGGTAAAGTTAAAGACATAGAAGAGTTAAGCTCAAAATTAGATGATATTGAAGAAATTATTGGCCTTAAAAAAGACGATACAAAAGATGAAATTACACGAGCAACATTAGCTAAAATTACTTCTGTTGAAAAGATTTATATGCAAATGGTGATTCCTAATGGTTCACCACTCTTAGATACTATTACAAAATCACGCTTTGGTTATAGGATTCATCCCATTACTAAAAAGAAAAAATTCCACAGAGGAATTGATTTAAGAGCAAGACGAAATACAAAAGTTTTTTCAACAGCTGATGGGGTTGTCCGTTATGTACAATCGCGTGACAGGGGAGATTTTGGTAGGGTGGTGATTATTTCCCATAATTATGGTTTTGAAACAGTTTATGCGCATTTAAATAAAACTAAAGTTAAAATAGGTGACGTAGTTAAAAAAAATCAATTAATAGCATTAACTGGGAGCTCAGGACGAAGTACTGGCCCTCATTTGCATTATGAAATAAAATATGCAAGCAAAGTTTTAAATCCAAAAGACTTTATGAAATGGAATTTAAAACAATATGATTTATTATTTACAAAACAAAGGAGAGTACAGTGGGAATCTTTAATAATGATGATACACAAACAACACAAGCTGGGGCTACAATAATTGCCAAAGGAACAACAATAATTGGGGGTATTAATACTCCAGGTTCTGTTCATATTGATGGTAAGTTTGAAGGTGTAATTTTAGATGCTGATTTAATTTCAGTAGGTACTACTGGAGAAGTTATTGGAGATGTAAAAGCAAATAGTATTGTTATTAATGGTTTATTTGATGGAAAAATTGATTGTGAAACCATACAAATATTATCCAATGGAAAAGTAATTGGAGATATTGTTTATACTGAATTAATGATTGACTCTAAAGGAAAATTTGAAGGACATGGAATTAGAAAAGGTTCTGAGCTTACTTCAAGGTATGGGGAAATTGAGAAAAAAATCAATAATATCGTTGGTAACCAATTTCAAATAGAGCAAGAAGTTGAAGACAGTAAAAAGAAGTAAACTTGATGATTTGTATCTTCAACGAGATAAAATCAATGAAGAAATACATCATTTAGAAAGTCTTAGTAAAGAAAATTTTTCAAAAGATGAAAAAATAAATCTTTTTAGATCTTTGTTTATTTGCAGAGAAGATGTTTTTGCAAAAGAGTGGAAAAACAAAGAAAATAAAGCGAATTTTTTTCCAGTTGAGACTTTTTTTAAAAGTGGTGTTTATTCACCTCTCTCTAATAAAGATATTGAAGACCACTTAAGAGGGCACTCTTTTCTTGCTTCTTATTTAATTAATCAACATAACTTTTGTCGTTTTTTTCTTTTAGAAATCTCTTACGATTCTAAAGCTGCTTTGGTTACATTATTAAAAAAGTATGATTTAAATGCATATTTTGAAATAGATTCACAAGCTAATTTATTAATGTGGATTTTTTTAGAAGAGCCAATTTTGGCAAAAGATGTAAGCGTATTCGCTATGCAGCTTTTAAAAGAAGCATATATCTCAGGAAAAACCTATCCCTCAAGTAATTTTGTGAATTCTTCTACTTTGGGTGCTTATATTGAACTTCCTTTGTTTTTAAGCGCTAGAAATGATAATAAGACAGTATTTATTAATGTTAAGAATGAAGTTATAAAAGATCAGTGGAAATTCTTGAATGCCATTAAAAAAATTCCAAAAAAACAATTCTATTCTTTATTAAAACAAGAAAAAATAATGGCCTTTGAAGAAGTAGAGTTTCCTTCTTTTATTTTAGAATTAACCTTACATGATTATATTTATATCAAAACAAAAAATTTATCAGCAAGTTTAATGAATGTTTTTAAAGGTTTTGCATCTTTCCCTAATCCTCAGGTGAAAATATTATTGAACTTACGAAAACCTCTTTATAATATTCCTCGTGTTATTAAAAACTATGAAGAAGATGAACATTTTTTAAAACTACCAAGGGGTTTATTGTATAAAATAAAAGATTATCTTAAAAACAATGGTGTTAATTATTCTATAGAAGATAAACGCCTTTACAACAAAGAACTTTTTCCTTCCATTGTATTTACTTTAAGACCTGAACAAGAAGAGGCTATAAAAGAAATTAGTAAGTATGATTTTTCTTTATGTGTTGCACCTCCTGGTTATGGAAAAACACTTATTGCTTCAAAAATGATAGAAGTAAGACAAGCTAATACTTTGGTATTGGTTAATAAAAATATGTTATTGGATCAATGGATTGAGCGTTTTGTTGATTATTTTTCCATGAGTAAAAAAGACATTGGTTTTTTAGGAAAAAGTAAAAATACCTTAAATAAGCGCTTGGATATAGCTACCATGCAAAGTTTAAAAAATCAGCCAGAGTTAATTAAAGATTATTCTTTTGTTATTGTAGATGAATGCCATCATATTCCAGCAGTAACTTTTGAACAAATAATCAAAAATTTTAGAGGCAAATATATTTTGGGTTTAAGTGCCACACCTAAAAGAAAAGATGGTTTGCAAGAAATATTATATGAACAAGTAGGAAAAGTTGCTTATGAATTTAGAAAAAAAAGAGATATTATTCATAAATATGTATTGATTGAGACTGAATTCAGCAGTAATAGTGATAATTACTCTACACTAATAAATGAAATAATACTTGATGATAAAAGAAATCATTTGATTATTGATAAAATAAAAGAAAATTTAAACAGAAAAATATTATTATTGAGCGATAGAATTGAACATATAAGTATTTTACAAAATATTTTAGATGAAGATAACATTGATTATGTGAGTATTCATGGACAACTTAGCAAAAAAGAACAAAAACAAAACATAGCCTTGGTTGAAGAAAAGAGTCTTATTTTAGCTACTACTTCGTATTTTGGGGAGGGTATTGATTTTCCTCATTTAAATACTATTATGTTTGTAACTCCTATATCTTATTACGGACGTTTGGTTCAGTACTTAGGAAGAGTTGGACGTAATGGACAAGAATGTTTGGCTTTGGATTTTTATGATTTAAATAATGGCATGCTTAAATCTACGTATAAAAAAAGATTAGATGGTTATAAAGAAATGCATTACAAAAAAGGAAAATAAATGTTAGGAATTATTGTAGCAACGCTTTTAATTGCAATAGTTGTAAATCTTATTTTAAAAAAGTTTCACTTACCCACCATTATTGGTTACATTGTCACAGGTACAATTATTGCATATACCTTTTCTTTGCATGATGCTGTTAATAATCATACCCTTAAAGAAATGGCAGAGTTTGGTATTGTCTTTTTGATGTTTACTATTGGATTAGAATTTTCTATTGAACATTTAAAAAGAATGAAAAAAGAAGTCTTTTTTACGGGAACTCTTCAAATATTTTGTACAACAGTTTTTGTAGTACTTATTTGTGTATTTATTTTAGATTTTGATTTTCAAACGTCTTTAATTATAGGGGCTGCTTTGTCCTTATCCTCAACTGCTATTGTCTTAAAAACCTATAATGAAACAAAAGAGATTAAAAAACGTCATGGTCAGCGAGTATTGGGTATTTTAATCATGCAAGATATTGCTGTTATTCCTATTTTATTAATGATTTCTATTTTTACTATTAAAGGGGATCAAAGTGTTATTTATATAATTGGGGAAACTTTTTTAGCTGCTTGTATCTTATTACTTGTTTTGTATTTAAGTGGAAAATATTTAATTGAGCCTTTTTTCACTTTGGTATCTGAATCAAACAGTGAAGAACTGTTTGTAGCATCTGTTTTACTTATTGCTATTGGTTCGTCTTATTTAGCCCATTCTTTTGGGTTCTCTTATTCTTTAGGCGCGTTTGTGGCTGGAATGATGATTTCTGAGACTAAGTTCAAACATCAGGTC
Source organism: Campylobacteraceae bacterium (assembly GCA_013215945.1). Lineage (NCBI taxonomy): Bacteria > Pseudomonadati > Campylobacterota > Epsilonproteobacteria > Campylobacterales > Campylobacteraceae > Campylobacteraceae bacterium. The sequence continues at coordinate 24,361 of JABSOM010000004.1, read as the reverse complement.
GAATCTAATCTTACCCCTTTTCGTAATTTGCTCTTAGGTCTCTTTTTTATAACAGTTGGAATGCAAATTAATTTTACTGTTATTTTAGAGAACATAGGTACTATTCTATTTTTATTGCCAGTATTATTAGGAATAAAATATCTTATTATTTATTTTATTGTTCGAATTGATGATACTAAAAGAGTGGCTTTTAAAACAGCAGTTTCTTTAATACAAATAGGAGAGTTTTCTTTGGCTATTTTAGAGCTTGCAAGAAGTGGAAGTTTAATTGATCCTCTTCATTCACAAATTTTAATAGTTACCATTGTTATCTCTATGATTTTAACACCAATTGTATTAAAGAACCTTTCTTCTTTAGCAGCTACTTTAGTCCCAAAAGATGTCTTACAAATAAAGAATACTATGCTTGTTAAAAAAGACACGAGAGGACATATTGTTGTTTTAGGTTATGGTCATATTGGGCAAGCAGTTGCAAAAAAATTAAAAGAAGATGCTATGGAATATGTTATTATTGAGCAAAATCTTAAATATTACGATGTAGGTATAAAAAAAGGTGACAATATTATTTTCGGAAATGCTTCAAGTAAACATATTTTAGAATCAGTGAATATAAGACAATCGTGTGCAGTTATTGTAGCTATTGATAATCCAGAAAAATTACACTTAATATGTGAAGTGATTGATGATTTAACCCACAATACAAAAACCATTGTAAAAATAACAAAAGGAAGCGATAAAAAAGCGCTTAAATATCTTCACTTAGAGCATATTATTGTAGAAGACGATATTGTTGCAAAAGCATTGGTTGCAGAAACAAAGTTTTGTAAAATATAGAAAATCTATATTTTACTTAATATATCTTTTTCTTTGTGATTCTTTGATTTTATCTATTTCTACTAGAATAAATCCATCTATGCAATCGGAGAAATTTTCATCAATATTAAATCCATGAAAACTAACCCCTTCTTCAATACATAAATCCCCATACTGTTTGTACAAAGTAGGAATACTCACTCCAATAGTACTTAAAGATGATTTCAAAATTTTAAAATCTGCTTTTCTATCATTTAAAACAAAAAGATCTTTAAAATAAGAAATATCATTTCCATATTGGTAGGATAGTTTTGATTCAACTAATTCTTCTTTGGCTTTAAAGTAGTGCGAATAATAAAAAACAATCATGTCTTTTGCAATGCCTGGATAAGAATTTGAGATACTAACAGGCCCATACATATACTTAATTTGTGGGTTTGCATGTAAATAAGAACCAATGCCATACCAAAGATAATCTAACGCTCTAGTACCCCAATATTTGGGCTGTACAAAACTTCTTCCTAATTCTATTGAGTCTTCTAAATAAGGAAACATTTCTTTTTTATATTTAAATAAGGTATTGGAATAAAAACCATCTGCTCCAATGTTTTTATAAATAAAAGCACCATTCCCAATTCTATACGAACCCACAATTTCTAATTCTTCTTCATCCCATAAAATTATATGCTGGTAATAAATATCGTATTTATCTGTATCGCTTTTTTTATTAATACCTTCACCTACTTTTCTAAACGTAAGCTCTCTTAAACGTCCCAGTTCTTTTAATACAATACTGTCATGAATATAATCGTAAAGATAGATTTTTTTTCCATCACCTGTTTTTCCTAAAAGTTGGGCAGATTTTAATTCATGTAAAAGTGCTTTTCTTTTTTGAGGATGAGCAATGGCTTTTTGAGTAAGAAAATAAGATTTTTTTCCTTTTTTAAGGGCATAAAGATGTTTTTTATATAAAGAAATTAGGTATTTAGGACTAAGTCCTTTTGGGTTAATATTTTCATTGGGAATAATTTGTCCAATTTTGATATCAATATTTTTTGATTTGTTTTTAAACATTTCATTTGATAATAATAAAGTAGAAAGACTTTTATTAATAATACTCATAGTATAAAAAACTTTAGAGTTTTTTCCATCTAAAAAGATTGGTAGAATAGGAGAATTAGAATGTCTGGCAAAATTTAAAAATCCTTTCGACCAAGCAGGATCTTGAATTCCTTTTGCACTGGCCCTACTTACTTCTCCTGCTGGAAAAACAATAATAACTTCTTCATTGTTTAAAGCAGCATATATTTCTTGAATGGATTTTTTACTTTGTCTGTTTTTATAATTGTTAATGGGAATGAACAAAGAAGAAAGTGCTTCAATGCCCGCTAAAAAATCATTAGCAACAATTTTTACATCTTTTCTAATAGAGGAGATTAGTTTTAACAAACATAAAGCATCCAAACCACCTAAAGGATGATTTGCAATGATTACCAGTTTTCCAGTACTTGGTATATTTTGTAAGTCATTTGAAGATACTACATAATCAAAATCAAAATCATCTAATACAGCATCTACAAATTCCAAACCTTTAAGGTGGGCATTTTCTAATAAAAATTCATTAATATAATCTTCATGGATTAATTTTTTTGCAATTTTAATAAGTGATTTTTTTATAAAAGAAGATTCAATGTCTAATTTTGGAAACTTCTTTTTAATTTCATATTCTAGGTCAATCATATCTTATCCTTTCAATAATTCTACTCTTTGATGGTTACAAATAAGTTACTAAAATTTTTTCTTGCTCTAACGTTCTTGGAATTTTATTTATGCTAAAATTCTTCTAATAATTTAGACTCTAGTAGTCATAAGGATAGTTAATGAATAAATCGTTTTTAGCAAATGCTCTTGCTTTGGCTCTAATTTTTATTGGATTTTATTTGGATAATAATATTGTTTATATGGTGGGCTTATTTGCATTTTCTGGGGCAATTACAAATGCACTTGCTATTCATATGTTATTTGAGAAAGTTCCTTTTTTATATGGATCTGGTGTAGTTGAGAACAGATTTGAAGAGTTTAAAGTAGGAATTCATTCTTTAATGATGAATGAATTTTTTACTAAAGAGAATTTAAAACGTTTTTTTGAAGATGAAATCAATGAAAAAAAAGAAGTTTTTAATTTAGAAGGCGTTTTAGAAAAAACAGATTTAAGCCCTGCTTTTATTTCTTTGAAACAAGCAGTCGTTGAATCTTCTTTTGGTGGAATGTTGCAAATGTTGGGAGGAGAAGCCGCATTAGATCCTCTCAAAGAGCCCTTTATTGAGAAGTTGAAAATATCTATTATTGAAATTTCTAAAGAAAATTCTTTTCAAGAAGCTTTACATGCAAGTATATCTACAAAAGATATTAGTGATGATATTTACGAAAAAGTTTCTAATATTGTAAATAAACGTTTAGAAGAGTTAAGTCCCAAAATGGTTAAAGAAATCATTCAAAAAATGATAAAAGAACATTTGGGATGGTTAGTTGTTTGGGGTGCCGTTTTTGGTGGTTTAATTGGATTTATTACTACTTTAATTAAATAGTATCTTATGTATAAAGTTATGGTAACAAATCAATGTACTTGTTTTAAGAATAGTGATTTAAAAGTATCTAATGAATTTGAAGATGAATCAAGTGCAATTGATTTTGCCATAAAAATAAAAGATAAAATGAATGATGAATTTTGTTCTAAACATTCATTTGAGATTCTTAAATTTTTTGATATTTTAAATATTAGCTTTAAAAAATCTTTAGATAAAACACTTAAATGCTGCGGAAGTGGTTGTTGTAAATAATTGATACAATAAGAAAGAATAAGGCTTATTGTTCCTTAGTGTAAAACAGTAAAGAAAAGAGAAGTAATGAAGCTAGAAAAGCTAAAAAATTTAGAAGCAGTCTTTTTATCTTGTTATCCAAAAGGTTTTGAAGATGAGCATTTTTTCCCTACAATGAAAAAATTTAAACCTGAAAAATTGGAAGAGTTTGCAAAAGAAGCACTTAAAAAAGAGAACTTTTCAAATCCAAATTTAATTGTTGAGGCTTTTTTTAAAACAGTACAAAAATCAGTTATGGTTTCACTTTTTGATAAATTAAAATTAAAAGATGCGCTGTCCACGCTTACTTCTTATGAAAAAGACATGCTAAGTATTGAAATATACGAGCTTTTATATGGCAATCAAAAAGAGGGTTTTGAAGGTTTAGTAGAATTCTTAGCTCAATATAACTTAGCTAAATGGACTATTATTAGTATAGTACCTTATAGTATTAATAGACAAACGCAGTTTTTTATTAAACCAACAACAACAAAAATGATTATTAAGTATTTTGAATTAGAAGATGTCCAGTATAAACCAAAACCAAGTTATGAGTTTTATAGAAAATATACAAAACATTTAAAGAAAATGAAAACAAAAGTTCATAAATCTCTAAAATTTGATAACGCGGTTTTTACGGGCTTTTTAAAAATAGGAATTGAGCTTTGTGAAGAGTAGTTATTTACGCTTTCAACCCCATATTAAACGTTTTTTAACTACAATATGTTTAAAGAAAACAATGCTTTAAAGAGCACAACTATGTAATTTAGGATAAGAATGGAAGTATTAATATTATTAGATGTAAAAGACTTAAATAAAAAAGAGATTTTTGAAGCCTATATTAAAAAAGAAGGTTTTTTAGTTATTGAGGGCGATGAGTATGTTTATGGTGGTAGTTCAAGCACCACTGCTATGCAAACACAAGCATATATTTTAGCTACGTTTAAAGAGGCTTTGGATTTTAGTGAATTTTCAAGTTGTTCTATGGTTTTTTTACTGGATGAAACACCTTATCCTTCTTATTTATACAATAAAAGTACAAAAGAATTTGAAGTAGAAAAATAGTGAATAATCTATATCACTTTTTTTCCAATAAAAACGACTGTGAACTCTTAATTGTTAGTGATGACAAAGAAGCGCAAGTTGCAAAAGACATTCTTGAATTTAAAGGAAAAAAGCCTTTTGTATTAGCCGATTTCAGAGCCAATTATGGAGATGATTTACTGTCTTTTTCTGAAGAACTGCAGGTTATTACTAATGTTCTTCAAGATTATTATTCTTATAAAAAACAAAACAAAGTGCTTATTGTTCCTTTACGAACAGCTTCTTATGCCATGCCTAAAGAAAAGTGTTTTGATTCTTTTGAAATTGAATTCGCTTCTACCATTAATATAAAAGAATTAAAAAACAAACTCTTTAACTGGGGATATTATTTTGTAGATATTGTTACAAGTGAAGGCGAAGTCTCTATTAGAGGAGATATTATTGATATCTGTCCTTTAGGGGTAAGTAAGGGTTTTAGAGTTTCTTTATTTGATGATGAAGTAGAATCTATTAGATACTTTGATATAGAAGACCAAAAATCACTAAAAGAAGAATTGCCTTCTTTTTCTATCAGTCCAGCTTTTTTGGCCCTAAGTGAAGACGACTTAGATGCTTTAAATGAAGAAATACAAAAAATAGACAATGATGCGTTTATAAAAGATATTCATTCTTTGGGTTTTTGGTATTTAAATGATTTGGGAGAGTATTTACCTTCTAAATTAACTTCTTATGTTACGTATAATGCTTTGGATGAATTAGAAGAAGCCTATATCTTTGAAGCAAAAAGAATAGCTAAAGAGAAGTTTTTAACCCTTCCTAAAATCCCTAAAACAAATAATTACAAACATATTGAAGCTGCCAATGTAAAAGAATTTATTTCTTTTCACAGCGATAAAAAAATCACTATAATTTCAAGTTCTGAAGCTAAGATTAAAAGTCATGATTTGGATTTGAATGATAAAAATATTACTTATTCTTTTAATCCTTTTATTATTAATATTCTAAGTAATGATGAAGTTGTAATTTCATTAAACAAAGAAATAAAAAAACGAAGAAAAAAACGGGTTAAATTAGTACTAGATGAACTTAAAGTAGGCGATTTTGTAGTTCATGAAAGTCATGGAATAGGGCAATATACAGGTATTAAACCAGTAGTAGTAATGGGTTCTAAAAGAGATTTTGTTATTGTTAAGTATGCAGGCGAAGATATATTATTAATACCTGTTGAGAATATTGATTTAATTGACAGATATGTTGTAGATGGAAGTTCTTATGCTACGCTTGACAAACTTGGAAAAGGAAGTTTTGCTAAATTAAAAGACAAAGTAAGAGATAAACTTTTTGCCATTGCAAATGATATTATTAAACTAGCAGCGGCAAGAGAACTGATCAATGGAATTAAAATTCCAACCCCACATGAAGCGATTAAAAACTTTCAATTAAGTGCGGGTTTTGATTATACAAAAGATCAAACACGCTCAATTAATGAAATGTTTGAAGATTTATCCTCTGGTAGAGTAATGGACCGCTTATTATCAGGAGATGTTGGTTTTGGAAAAACAGAAGTTGCAATGAATGGTTTATTAAGCACACTTTTAAATAAGAATCAAGCGATTTTTGTTTGTCCTACAACGCTATTGTGTGCACAACATTATGTTGGTATAAAACAGAGGCTTTCTCCTTTAGGTTTTAGTGTAGAAAAACTGGATGGAAGAACATCTGCTAAAGATAAAACACGTATTAAAAAACTACTTGAATCAGGGGATATAGATTTAGTAATTGGTACTCATTCTCTCTTAGGAATAAAAGCTAAGAACTTAGGTCTTGTTATTATTGATGAAGAACATAAATTTGGGGTAAAACAAAAAGAAAAATTAAAAGAACTAAGAGATGATGTTCATATTTATTCTATGAGTGCAACCCCAATTCCAAGAACGCTAAATTTAGCATTATCAAAACTAAAAGGAATGAGCTCCCTTCTTACAGCACCAAGTGAACGAATTGGAGTTCGTACTTTTGTTAAAGAATTCTCAGACAAACTCATTAAAGAAATTGTTTTAAGAGAAAAAAGAAGAGGGGGACAAATCTTTTTTGTTCATAATAATATAGCTTCTATGCAAGCTAAAAAAGAAGACTTAGAAGATATTATTCCTAATATTAAAATAGAAATTATTCATTCAAAAATAAGCGCAGCGCAAAGTGAAAAAATCCTAGCAGATTTTACCGTAGGTAAATTTGACATATTATTAGCTACGTCTATTATTGAGTCAGGACTTCATTTGCCCAATGCAAATTCTATTATTATTGATGGAGCAGACAGATTTGGAATTGCAGATTTACATCAATTAAGAGGTCGTGTTGGGCGTGGACACAAAGAAGGTTTTTGTTATTTTTTAGTAGAAGATAAAAAAACTATTACACAAGATGCTATTAAAAGATTATTAGCACTGGAATCTAATTCTTATTTAGGAAGTGGAACTGCTTTAGCTCACCAAGATTTAGAAATAAGAGGGGGTGGAAATATTATTGGAGAAGCTCAAAGTGGACATATCAAACAAATAGGTTATGGTTTGTATCTTAAGATGTTAGAAGAGGCTCTTGCTAGTTTAGGAGGGGATAAAAAACCTACTAAAGAAAATGTTGATATTAAACTTTCAATCTCTGCTTTTATTTCAGGTGATTATATTGCAGAAGACCGAGTACGCTTAGAATTGTACAGACGTCTTTCAAAAGCTACATCTAAAGATGCAGTATATTTAATTCAAGATGAAATGGAAGATAGGTTTGGAAAACTTGATCTTCCAAGTAAACAATTTATTGAATTAATTATTATTAAAATAATGGCATTGAATTTAGATATTAAAACCATTATGTCTTATGAAATGAATATTACTTTTATAGATACTAATAATATTAAAACAACTATTAAATCTAAGAGCAGAGATGATGATGATTTGATTATTACAACACTTCAATATTTAAGAAAAAAAGAAAAAACAGCTGTATAAACTATGATTTTAAGCTTGGCTTTACTACACTAAAGAAAAAAATGAAGGATTGATATGAAAAGTATTTTATTTATAAGCATGGCTTTATTTCTTAGTATATCTTTAAGCTCTTGTGCAACGTGGAAGGGTATTAAAAAAGACAGTTCTTCCGCTTGGAAAAGTACAAAAGATAAGTCTGTAGAAATTTATGACTCGGTTAAAGATTCAGTAAGCAGTGAAGAAGAAGCAAAATAGCTTAAGCTTCTTCTACTGTAAATTGTCCCATCATTCCTGCATCTTCATGTTCCAGAATATGACAGTGATACATAAAAGGATATTCTTTACTTGCTTTATAATTAAACTGCACTAATAAATCAAGTGTTTCTTCCCCATAAACTACTACCGTATCTTTTAATGCAGTTTCATTAGGAAAAATACCCTTATTATTTCTTGAAAGTACTTTGAAACTACAACCATGAATATGAAAAGGGTGAGGCATTTCTTTATTGTTTTTAATACGCCAAATTTCTGTTTCTCCTAGAATTATTTTTTCATTAATATAAGACATATCCATTTGTTTACCATTAATTCCCATCCACATCATTCTCATATCCAATGAAAAGTGTCTAATTCTCAAAGCTTTTTCTTTTCTAATATTAGAGTATTCATGTATAGTAGTTAAGCGTGATGGTAAAATAAAATTCTGTTTGTTCTCATTTTTAATATTGATTTTTATTAAGGCTTTATTGCTTAAACCATCTCCTAGATAAATACTGGTATTTTTTAAGCTACTTAAATCAACTAGTATTTCTGCACGTTCGCCTGGGGCTAATAATAATTTCCTTATTTTTAAGGGTTTTTCTAAAAAACTGGCATCTCCTGCTATTTGGTAAAAGTCTTGTTTATTGGAAAAAACCAAAGAATAAAATCTGGCATTTGAACCATTTAATATTCTTAAGCGTATTGTTTTAGGAGAGACATCTACATAAGGCGCATTAACACCATTAACTAAAAAAACCTTTCCTTTAACTCCCATCATTTCATCATGCATTGAGTATTTGTAAACAAACTGGGCATTTTTATCAAAACGTCTGTCTTGTATTACTAGGGGTATATCATCTACTCCATATTCTTTTGGTAAATTTGCTTTTTTTGAGTCTTCATCTTCAATGATAAATAAACCAGCAAGGCCTTTATATGTTTGTGCTCCTGTTTTTTCATGAGTATGGGGATGGTACCAATAAGTAGCAGCTCGCTGTTGTATTTTAAAAGTAGTGCTCCAAGAAGTATTTTTTTTAATACTTCTATTTGGGCCTCCATCATTATGCCCTTCTAAGTGTAAACCATGCCAGTGAATTACACTTTCTTCTTTTAAAGAGTTTTTCACATTGATTTTAATGGTATCGTTTTTTTCTACTTTAATAGTTGGGCCTAAAAAATTACCATTAATGCCGTAAGTTTTGGTTTTAGCTCCTTGTAAAAAAGAGACTTCTCCTTCTTGTAAATTTAAATTAAATTCTTTTGTGCCATCTTTTAAAACACTGAATTTTGCAAGAGGAGGAATAAGAAGTGCTTGTGAAAATGTTTTATAAAAACGAACACTGTTCTTTTCTTTTGCATATAAGCTTGCAGATAAAGAAGATAAAATACCCAATTTGACAAAAATACGTCTTTTCATGATTTTCCTTTGATCAATTATATTTAAATTCTGTGTAAAAACTGTGCAAATATTATTTTTAAAGGTCAATATATAAATATAAAGTGCTAATGTCAATTTTTTTCTATACTTAAGGATAAAAATCCCTTATAGTAAATAAAAGGATATATATGAAATCAATTTTTCACTTAGCATATAATGTAAGAAACCTAGATGACGCAAGAGAGTTTTATGTCAATACTTTAGGCTGTAAAGAAGGAAGATCTGCAGCTACGTGGATAGACTTGGATTTTTTTGGACATCAATTGTCTTTACATATAGGAGAACCTTTTCTTACTAAAACAACAGGCAAAGTAGGAGAACATATTGTTCCTATGCCTCATTTAGGAATTATTCTTCAATACAAAGATTGGCAAAATTTAGCAAAAAAACTAGAAGAAAAAAAGACGAATTTTGTAATAAAACCAGTACTTCGTTTTGAAGGTTTACCAGGAGAACAATATACTATGTTTTTTAAAGATCCTTTTGGAAATCCAATTGAAGCAAAAGGTTTTAAGGATTTATCAAAAGTTTTTGATTCATGAAACATCTTATTGTTTTTGTATCTTCATTAGAGGAAGAAGTAAATATTTTGTGGTTAGAACACTTAAAACCTGTATTTAAAAACTATGAAATAGTTTTGTTCAAAGATTTAAAAGAAGAAAATTATAAGCAGATAGAAGTAGCTATTGTTGCTAATCCCAATGTTCAAGAATTACTAAATTTAAAAAACTTGAAATGGGTTCAAAGTTTATGGGCAGGGGTTGAAAAACTAGTGAATGAGATTGAGGCAACAGATTTTAATATATCACGAATGATTGATAAAAACATGAGTGACGTTATGAGTGATTCGGTTCTTGCTTGGAGCTTTTATCTATATAAAGATATGCCCTTGTATAAAAAACAGCAAAATCAAACTCTATGGATTGAACATGAGATAAAAGAAAAAAGTGAGATTACAATTACTGTTTTAGGACTTGGAGAATTAGGTCTTGCTTCTGCTTTAAAATTAAAATACAATGGTTTTAATGTAAAATCATGGAGTAGAAGTAAAAAAGAAATAGAAGGTATTTCTACTTATTGTGGAAATGATGCGTTGGAAGAGCTTTTAAAACAAAGCGATATTCTAATTTCTTTATTGCCCTTAAGCAAAGAAACAAAAAACTTATTCGATCAAAAAAAATTAAAACTATTAAAGAAAAATGCTTCTGTAATTAATTTTTCCAGAGCTGCTATTTTTGATTATAAAGCACTGGCTTTGTTGTTAGATAAAAAACATTTAAAACATGCGGTGTTAGATGTATTTGAAGAAGAACCCTTAGCTAAAGAATCTTTTTTATGGAAACATGAAGATATTACAATTTTGCCTCACATTTCAGCACCTACGAATAAAAAAACAGCTTCAAGAATTGCGTATGAGAATATAAATGAGTATTTTGTAAATAACAAAGAGCCTTTATTTGTGGATAAAAATAAAGGCTATTAGTTTATTAATACTTAGGCTTTTGCTGAGGTCATTTCTTTTGGTTTGATATATTTATCAAAATCTTCTGCACTTAAAAGATTTAAAGCTACCGCTTCTTCTTTTAGTGTTGTATTGTTTTTATGGGCAGTTTTAGCAATTAGGGCTGCATTTTCATATCCAATATAAGGATTTAAAGCTGTAACTAACATTAAAGACTCATTTAAATACTTATCAATATTTTTTTCATTGGCTTCAATACCAACTGCACATTTATCATTAAAGGCTTTCATTGTATCACTTAACAATCTAATGGATTGTAAGATATTATAAGCAATTACAGGTTTAAATACATTAAGCTCAAAGTTTCCTTGAGAAGCTGCAATAGATACACAAGTATGATTTCCCATAACTTGAACAGCTACCATAGTCATAGCTTCACTTTGTGTAGGATTAACTTTTCCTGGCATAATAGAAGAACCTGGCTCATTTGCAGGAATATTAAGCTCCCCAATTCCACATCTAGGGCCTGAACTTAACCATCTAATATCATTGGCTATTTTCATTAAATTGGCGGCTAGGGCATTTAATGCTCCACTTAAAACTACTTCTCCATCATGAGAAGTTAAAGCATGAAATTTATTAGGGTGAGATTTAAAAGTATAAGATGTTTTTGTAATGTCATTTAAAACAGCACTTACCAGAGGTGAAAAATCAGGATGAGAATTAAGACCAGTTCCAACAGCTGTTCCTCCAATTGCAAGCTCCAGGATATATTTAATAGCATCATCAATTTGACTTAAACCTTTATCTAACATATCAACATAAGCACTTAACATTTGTCCAAGGGTTAAAGGTGTTGCATCTTGCAAGTGAGTACGTCCAATTTTAACAACATTTTCAAATTCTTTTACTTTTGTCTCGAAAGTTGCTTTTAATAAATGAATAGAAGGAAGTAGGTTTTTTTCAATTTCTAATACAAAAGCTACTCTCATAGCAGTAGGATAAGTATCGTTTGAACTTTGACCTTTATTTACATCATCATTTGGATGAATGCTTTTTTTAACTCTAAAATCATCTCCTAAAATTTCACTGGCACGTGAAGATACAACTTCATTCATATTCATATTGGATTGTGTTCCAGAACCCGTTTGCCATACAACTAAAGGAAAGTTTTCATCAAGTTTTCCATCAATTACTTCATCACACGCTTGTGAAATTGCTTTACATTTAGTAGAATCTAAACGTTCTAATTTATTATTAACAATAGCGCAGGCTTTTTTTAAATAAGCAAAACCAATAACAACTTCTTTTGGCATTTTCTCATCGCCAATAGGAAAGTTTTCAATACTTCTTTGTGTTTGAGCTGCCCAGTACTTATTAATAGGTACTTGGATTTCTCCCATAGTATCTTTTTCTATTCTGTAATCCATTTTAAATCCTTAAATTAATGATATAGATTATCATTATTGTGTATATTCTTCGCTTAAATTTTCTAAATTCAAAAACATTTATCTTAATTATAAACTAAGTAAGAATCATAAAGATTTAAATTTTTATATTAGTTTGTAATTTTAGTAAATTTGTAATATCAATAATAATTATTAATAATTATTATTAATTTTATTAAAGTATTAGTTTCCCTTCTTTTTTATATTATTTTAATTTAAAAGAAGATTTTATCATTATTTAGAGAATATTTTGTGTAGATTAATGAGTAACTTTAACTACTATTATGATATAACTTTAAAAATTATTTAAAGTTGAGCATGAAAACACTATTACCATTTATATATTTATTGATTATTACGCCATTTATTTTGCCTGCAATTAGCACATTACCTGATATAGCAAAACAACAGAAAATATTAAATAATGAGAAAAAAGCTTTTGACAGAATTGAGAAACAAAAATCAAATCAAATTCTTCATTTTAAAATAGAAAAACCTATCCTAAGTGTAGAAGAAGATAAACATTGTTTCATTACAAAAGAAATTGAAGAAAATACATTAACACTATTATCAAAAGAAGAAAAAGACAGTGTTTTTTCCAAATATATACATAAATGTAATGGAATGAAGGGCCTGAAAAACTTAACAAATGAGCTAACATCTTTGTATATTAAAAAAGGATTCATTACTTCTAAAGTTTATTTAAAACCACAAAATATTTCTTCTGGTCTAGTGAAAATACACGCAATTGAAGGAAAGATTAGTGAGTTTTCAAATAAAGACTTAGAAATACAAATGGCATTTTTTTTACAAGAAAAAAAGAACCTAAATTTACGAGATCTTGAGATTGGTATAGAGAATCTAAACAGCTTGTCCTCAAATCATGCAAAATTAAAACTAAAGCCATCTTCTTCTATTGGAAGTACTATTATTGAGATTGAAAACAAAAAAACATCTCCCTTGAATGGGTATCTTATGTTTAATAACTATGGAGAGAAAAATACAGGAAAATACCAAGGGAGTGGAACGCTAAATGTTGATAATTTAGTTGGTTTTGGAGACAAGTTCTCTGTAGGTTTTAACAGCAGTAGTCATCATAATAAACAAGAATATTCAAAAGGAAATTCTTATGCTTATACTTTGGCACTGGGGCGGCTTCGTTATACATTTTCTTATTCTAAATCCAGATATTTGCAATTAATTAAAGCTTCATTCAATGAATATGAGGCCCATGGTTCAAGTAAAAACTATGACTTTGATTTAAACTATAAAGTGTTTCATAATCAAAATAACAAAATTAGTCTTGGTTTTTTTCTTAATGCTTATAAAAGTAAAAACTATATTGACGAAGCTACTATTGAAACATCCACTTATAATTTGTCAAAAGGCGGTTTTAACCTAAACTATCTGTATCAATCTTCTTCTTTTTATAATTCTCTTACTTTGTATTATACAAAAGGTTTGCATATGTTTAGTGATTTTAATCCAACTGATTTAGAAGAAATATTTGAAAAATACAGTCTGGATTATACCTTTAGTAAACAAATTGCTTCAATAAAATACAATTTAGATTTGCACCTTCAATACAGTAAAGATGCACTTTTTAGTAATAATCAAATAAGTATTGGAGGACCTTATAGTGTAAGAGGTTTTAAAGAAGAAGGATTAAGTGGAAATACGGGATATTACTACAGAAATGAATTTTCTTATAGGGGGAAAGAGAAGTGGTTTAAAAGTTTGACTTCTAATTATTATCTTGCAATTGATGGAGGATATATAAAAAATGAAGAAGATACTAATGGAGGAATCTTATTAGGAAATTCTTTTGGAGTTAAATTATCTCATAAAAATCTCTCCTTTGATTTTTCTTATTCTACTGCTTTGAAAAAAAATGATGTGGAAAATAATAAAAGTTTTTTAGCTGCGAATATGGTATATAGGTTTTAAGGATGAAAAAAATACTTTTGAGCATATTTATTATCTTATTTATTGGCATTTTATTTTACTTTAATCAAGACAGAACAAAAATATATCCTTTAGTACATAAGATAAAAGATTTAGACATATCTTTTATCTATGAAAAGGATAATTTAATTAAAGTAATATATAAGAACAAAACTCTTGAATATATTTTAAGTAAAGATCTTAAAATTACTGCAAAAAAAGTAAACAATAAAATCAAAGAAAAATACCTTTGGTTAGCTCACAATCAAATACATCTTGTATTAGATAAAAATGACAAAATTTTACAGAAATATAATTACAAAAATAAAAATGACATTTTAGCAAGTAGTATGGAAGTTAATGGAAAAGAATATTTTTTAATATATAACAAAATGAACAGTTTAAAACTGGTACTAGATGAAAATAGAAAAATTATTAAGATTCTTAAATATGATTCTTCTGGAAATATTACTTTAGATACGAATAAAGCTTTTAAAGTGATGTTTTCATATGGAGGAGGTTTCTATGATGAAGATACGGGACTCATACATTTCCAAGAAGGTATATATTTCCCAAAAGCATCTAAATGGATTAGCAAGATAAATGACTATGACATCATAGAAAACTTAAAACAACTAAACGAAACCAGCGAAAATGATGTGTATGAATGCTCCGCTACTTTAGATACCTATTACCACTCTTTTTTATGTACAAGCAATGAGTGTGGGGGTTTATATGCAAATGATTATTTAAACTATTTTAATGGTACGGGAGAAGTGATTAATAATTCAAGATATTTTAATCAATCAATTTGCAAAAAAGTTGCCCCTAAGTATAAAAACTCCGATGAATTGATCTTTTCACAATGTGTTAAAAAAAGAATCCAAGAAAGAAGTGAAAAATACTTTGATGCCCTTACTTATAACTGTCATGATGAAGTTGATAATACACTTGAAGAATGTTCAATAAAATCCCAAAAGAAAGAATCCCTATGAATGCAAAACAAATAGTATCTTTAATCTTAAGTTTTAACTTAATTTTTACAAACCTAATGTTAGCAGCCTCTATTGAAGTTGATAAAACGGCAGCTGCTAAAAATCAAGCAACTTTATTAAAGTCCTCCAGTGGAATACAAATAGTAGATATTGTAAATCCAAATTCAAAAGGGATGTCACACAATAAGTTTAAAACCTATAATGTAAATAAAAGTGGTTTAATTTTAAACAATTCAAAAGTAATTGTGAAAACGCAATTAGCTGGACAAATAGCATTTAATCCAAATCTTAAAAACAATGCAAGAGTTATATTAAATGAAGTAACAGGAACATCAAAAAGTTTGCTTAGAGGTTATACAGAAGTAGCAGGAAGCAGAGCAGATGTAATTGTTGCAAACCCTAATGGAATTACTATTAATGGAGGAGGTTTTATAAATACGAATAAAGTCACTTTAACCACAGGGCGTAGTAATTACTTAAATGGTTTTGTAAATGGTTTTACTGTGAACAAGGGCGATATTTTAATTGAAGGAGATGGTTTTAATGTGAGTGACATCAACAAAGTTGAACTTTATTCAAAAGCACTTATCTTAAATGCCAAGTTTTACGCAAAAGATTTAAAAGTAGTCACAGGAAGTAATAGCATTACTTTAGATGGAGTTATTAGCTCTAATGAAGTAAGTGGAAGTGGTATTTCAATTGATTCTTCAATTTTGGGTGGAATTTACGCAGACAGTATTGTGTTAATAAGTAATGATAAAGGAGTAGGGGTTACTTTACCTCCTGAAGTTATCGCTTCTAATAGTTTAATTTTAAATGCAGATGGAACAATAACTACCAAAAAAATCCAAGCTAAGAATAGTATAAAAATAGAATCAATATCGCAATCAGTACATGTAGAAGATAGTATTTTATCTGATGACATAAGTATAGATGCAAAAAATGAAATAGATATTAAAAAAGATGAAAATTTATCGATTGTATCCAACAATGAATTGTCATTACATTCAAAAACATTAAATAACAATGCTTTTGTAAAAGCAAAGGTTTTAAAAATACAAGCCGAAGATGTAAACAATCAAGGAACATTATTATCAGAAGAAAAAATGATAATAGAAGCCACTACTTTAAGAAACAGCGAAACCATCGAGAGTAAAGGAGAAGCTGAACTTTATATTAAGGACTTACTTGTAAATGACAAAATAATTTCTTCCGCTTCAAATTTAGTAATAGCAAAAAACGACAAAAATGAAAAATTAGAAAAACTTATCAATAACAATACTATTCATAGTGAAAAAAACCTAAATATTGATGCAAAAATACTAGAAAATGAGGGATATATTTATTCTGGATATGACAAAAATTTAGGGAATGTTGATAACTCAACAAAAGCAGAAATAAATGTTGACACTTTAACCAATAATGGTTTTATAACTGCAAATGATTTAAATATTACAGCTACAAAGGTTATAGACAATAAGGGTGCCTTATATTCAAGAAACAATTTACTTGTAAAAGCAAAAGAATTAAATAATTACGAAACTATTAGAAGTAATAAAGATATTGATTTATTAATTGAAAATAGTCTTAACAATGAAAATATGATTTATGCTGATGGTACTATAACACTAGCATCTAATGAAGCACGTGATAAGAAAAATACGATTAATAACACAGGCATCATTCAAGCAGAAGGAGATATCAATATTTTTGCAAAAGTATTAAATAATACTGCAAACGCTGTTGAAGTTACGAATACAAATACCAGTACCAGTAGAAAATCAGGAAGTGGAAACAACTATGATTTAATCACTAAAACAACAAAATCTCAAGTACTTAATATAAACACTCTTGACCCCTCTCTTATTTTAAGCGATGGAAATATAAACATAGATGTTGAAACATTAAATAACCTCTATTCTTTAATAGCATCAAATAAAGATATTACTTTAAATGCAAATACTGTGAATAATGTAGGAAAAGTAATCGTTTCAACTATTACAACAGTAACAAAAAAATACAGATCTGAAAGATATTGTTCTTGGGGTGGACCTTCAGGGTCTTGTTTTAAACATAAAAATCGAGCTGCCTATAGAGGTACTACTACATCAACGACTACTACAAAAACACCTATTGTAAACTTTGGAATACAAGCAAAAAATAGTATTTCTGGAAATGTTATTAATTTAAAGAATGTCAGTGATCAATTAGCTGGTTCTTTAAGTAATAGCGAAATAAGTACAAAACAAGCAGTTATTGATTTACTTTCAAATAGAAGCACTTCTTTGCAAGATTTGAATAAAGTTTTAGATACAAGTATTAGGGAAGCAATCTCTTTGATTAACTCTCAAGAAGATTTGGAAACACTTGCTTCAAATGTTGAAACACAAGAAGACTTAGATGTGTTTAAGAGTGATTTAAACTCATATAAAGATAATCTTGGTGCCATAATACAAAATGATGAAACAACAATTGTTTCTTTAGGTACAAGCTTAGAAGATATTAAAAACAATAATACATCAAATGTTTCTTTGGAAGATATAAACAGTATTGAAAACACAATAGAAAGTCTAAAAGAGAACATTGTTTTAAATAAAAAAAACTTAAGTGACTTCGAAAATCTTAATGATTTGATTTTAACAGTAGAAGATGTAGCAAACAACAAACAAAGTCTCATTGATATTGAAGACAGTATTAAAACTATTTATACTTCTAATGAAGAGAGTTTAACAAGTCTTGGAAACAAGGGAAATATTACAAATATAGTAAGCTCACTTGAAAGTAGGGAAAATACACTGAGAGATGAGGTAAATTTAGCTCTTAGTTTACAAAGTGATATCAAATACAAAATAATTTCAAAAGACGAAGGTTTGTATCAAACGAATTCTTCGACATCAACAAAAACAGTAGATGATGCAATTAAAAGTGATCCAAGTGCTGCTATTAATGAAATCTTTGTACCAAGTTCTAAGTTTGGAATTTTTGTAAAAATTACTAAACCTGGACATAAGTTCTTAATAGAATCCAATCCTCTTTTTACAAACTATAAAATATTTTTAAGCTCAAACTATATGCTTTCGAAATTGAATTTAGACCCAGAAAAAATAATAAAAAGACTGGGTGATGCAATGTATGAAACGAATTTTGTAAGAGATTCTATCATTAAAGCAACGGGAAGTAGATTCTTGAGTGGTTTTTCTTCTGATATCTCACAGTTTCAAGCCTTGATGGATAATGCAATTTTAGAAGAAAAGAATTTGAATTTATCTTTTGGTGTTTCCTTATCAAAAGAGCAAGTTGCTTTGTTAGATAACAATATTGTTTGGTTAGAAGAAAAAATGGTAGCTGGTGAGCTTGTTTTAGTTCCACAAGTGTATTTAGCAACAAATGTAAAAACAGCAGACGGTGTTAAATTAGAAGCTACAAACATAGCATTAAATATAGAAGAAACACTTATCAATGATTCAAAAATATCAGCAAGTGAAGAAATAAACATAAATGCAAGAGATATTACAAATCAAGCAGGGATAATAAAAGCAAATAAAGACATTAACTTAAAAGCCAGTAATGCAATAAACAATATAAGTGGAAAAATCATAAGTGAGGAAAATATCACTTTAGAAGCTAAAATGATTAATATTCTAAGAGCTTCTAGTAAGGTAACAAATAAGTATGCACAAGGAGAAGAAAATCTAAGCTTAAAAGGACAAGAGTCTTTTATTCAAGCCAAAGGAAATATTGAATTAAAAGCGAATAATGATATTAATATTGTTTCTTCAAAGCTTACAGCAGATGAAAATATAGATTTAGGTTCCAAAGATGGAAATATTAATATTTCATCTTTGGAATCAGTAGAAGATTATTCTTTCAAATTCTCAAATGGTTATAGTAAGGGTAAAAGCATTAAGAATTTAGCTTCAAGCATAGAAGCTAAAAATATTAATTTAGACGCCAATAACTTAGTAATAAAATCCTCAAAACTAAGTGCTAAAGAAACTATTTCACTTGAAGGTGTAAAAGATATAAATATTTTAGCGGCGAATGATTTAGAATACACCGACACAAAGATAAAAACATCAAGTGGTTTTATGGGGTCAAAAACTACAAGAGATATGAACTATAAAGAAACTGTAGTATCAAGTAAACTTGATGCTACAAATATTATTATGAGCAGTGATCAAAATATTGTTTTGGAAGCTGCTAATTTAAAAGCACAAGAAACTATAAAAATCGATGCTAAAAAAGACATCATAATTTCTGCAAAAGAGTATAAAGAAGGAAGTCTGCATGAGGTAAGTAAATCTTCATGGGGTGGACTTAAAAAGAGCTATGCTTTAGATAAACACGATGCTCTTAAATTAAATGAAGCTAATTTAAAAGCGCAAGCAAAAAATATAGAATTAACATCAGGAAATGATATAAATATTCTAGCTTCAAATCTTGATGCAGCACAAGACCTCAAAATCACTGCTTTAAATGAAGTAAATGTATTAGCGGGAGAAGAATTAGAAGCCAATAAAAAAATAAGAGAAAAAAGCAGTTTTAATATCTTAGGTTTATTAAACATCATTCCAGGTGTTGATATGGGACCTATTTATTCTCAAGAAATAGACAAGAATGAAAAATACGATGCAAAAATTAAATCTTCTTCACTTACTGCTGGTTCAAATATTAGTATAGATTCAGGTAGTACAAAAATCGTAGCTTCCAATTTAAGTGCTAATGATGATGTAAAAATTTTAGCAGATACGGGAAAAATTGAAATTTTAAGTGGAAAAGAAAAACTGGATGTTTCAACGTTACAAAAGAAAATCGAAATTAAAATATCTAATATCATGGATATGGTAAGTAGCCTTTTTGAACAAGCAGGAGATACTGAAAATACAAAAATTAAAATCAATCTTGCTTCTGCTACTTATGATAAAGAAGCAGAAGTTACAAGTCAAAGCACAAATATAAAATCAAATATCACTTCAAAAGATGCGAATATTGTATTAGATGCTACGGATGATGTAAATATAGTTGCCAGTAATTTAAGTGCAGGTGAAACTATAGCTATTAAATCAGAAGTTGGAAATATCAATATCATTGAAGATGTTGATACAAAGAAAATAAGCAAAAAAGAAACCCATGCAAAAGCTGAAATAAACCTAACCATTCAAAATGAATATGCAGAAATAGCAACAGCTGCAAAAGCATTAATTGAATCAAAAAAACAACTCTCAAAAGTAAAAAAAGATTATTCAAACTATAAAAAAGAAGTAAAAAAACTAAACAATATTCTTAGTAATTTAAAACAAGAATATAAAAATAAAGCAGTAGGAATTGATAAAGACGATATTTCAGACTTAATTGATTTATTAGATGATTTAAACGATGACAAAAAATTCTATACCATGGCAATAGCTGCGGCTGCTGTAGATGTAACAACAAAAGCCTTAGGCGTTGCTAAACAAATGGCAACAGCTGCTCAAAGTTCAGGAACTTATGGTTTTTCAGCTGGTTTATCTTTTGATTTAGAAGGTTCAAAAACAAAATCAGAAGATGAAAATATAAAAAGCATAGCTTCCCAATTAAAAGCTAAAAATATTGTTCTCATTACAGATAAAGACAGTAATACAAATGTAAATATAAGTGGCTCAAATATTGTTGCCCAAGAAAATATAGTTATTGAAACAAAGGATTTATTCGTAAGTTCTTCTACGGATACTACTCAAAATAAAAAAGAAACAAAAGATATTTCAGGTTCTGTTTCTATGACTATGTATGGAGCATCTTCTGGACCTACAATAAGCTTAGGATTTGGAAAACAAAACAATGAGAGTGATAGTTTAAAACATAATAACTCACAACTAAAAGCAAAGAATATTACTATTGAAGCAAAAAATGATGCCATCTTTGAAGGCGCAAATATAGATGCTAATGAAGCTTTAGTAGTAAATGTAGGAAATGACTTAGTTTTAAAATCACAAAGAAACCAAAGCAGCTCAAACTCAAAAGGTTTTAATGTTAGTGCGAGTATGTCTTTAGGAGCTAGTAGTAGTGATGCAGGACAAGATGCAAGCGGAAATTCTACTGTGGCTTCAAGAACAACAGCTAATCAACAAGTAGGTGCAAGAACAGGAAATGGTGAAGTCTCAGGAGGAAATGCTTCTTATGGTGTAAATCAAGGAAGAACAAAAACAAAACAAACCGTATTATCAACGCTGACAGGAAATACTGTAGATATAAATGTAGGAAACAATACTCATATCAAAGGCTCCCTAATAGCAGCAGGTTTGTTTGATAAAAACAATACCTTTGCAGACAATGAAAACCTTAATCTAAATACAAAAACACTAAGTTATGAAAACTCATCCAATACTACTTTTAATTCAGGCCAAGGTGTGACTGTAGGAGCAGGAGATTCAACTGTCTCTTTAAAACTAAACAATGAATTAGGCTTTTCAAAAACAAAATCTCTAGCAACCTTAGGAAAGGGAAATATTCAAATCTCTGATAAAGAAAACTCAGATGATTTAAGTGCTTTAAATACAGATACGTCGAAGTTGGTAAAAGATTTATATAAAAGCTCAACTGGTGTTAAAGTTGATGCTACTTTGGATACTAGAATATTAAGTGAAGAGGGACGTGCTAGTATACAAGAAGATTTTGAAAGAAGTAGTCGATTGCTTCAAGCTATAGGTGATGTAGCCACAAAAGACTCTATTATATTAGGAGATACCTTTGATCATATACTTGATGTGCAAAAAGATCTTGATGTACAAAAAGAACTTTCATTAAAAGATAATGGGAAACTTATTGCCATTCTTGATGATAAAAATAGAGATAAATATACTCAAAAAGAAAGAGATTCTGCAATAAATGAATATGCTCAAATTTATGCAAAACATTATGAAATTAGTATAGAAAATGCAAAAAGTGCAATAATATCTGATAAGTATGGCGCAGTGTATGCAACTCAAGATAATAGTAGCTCAAAAATATTCATAGACGATGTTAAAAATAAAGGAGCCCTAGACACTGCAAATGTTATGGGGCATGAAATAGCTCATGTAAGAATAAATCAAGGACAAACAAGAGAAAGAACAGGAGATTTAGCAGAAGAATATGGAGATACTTTTGGAAAGTATTCTTCTGAAGGTATGGAGTTTAGCTCAGAAACATACAACAATGTAAATTTAAATACTAATCCCTCCTCAAAACCAATTATAAGAACAACCCAAGCAGTTGATACCTTAGTAGATAATACAAAAGATTACTTCAATGATAAAGCAAAAGCCGATGTAAGTAATGGAAAAATGGATGACAGTGTAATCCCAGGAGCAGCTTATATAAGGTGGCTTGCGCTTGGAGGAAAAGTATCTGTAAGTGAACTACTTAATCAAGAAGCTAGACAAGATATACGAATTGTAGAATTAACAGGAAAAAAACTTTTTAACCAAGGTAAAGAAGTTATAGAGATGGCTAAAAATCTACCCAAAACAATAGCCTTTTTATATGATCACCCAGAAGAGATTAAAAAACTTCCAAGTTTCTTACAAGAAGCTATAGTACAGTATATAAAACAACTAGGAGACAATGCAAAAGATATAGGAAAAGGATTACTCACAAATAATTCCAAAGCAATAGAATCTCAAGCCCAAGCAGAAGCAAGTTTAATAGCAGATTTGGCAACTACAATTGCAGGTGCTGGTATTGGTAAGTTAGCTGTTGTGGGTGGGAAGGTTGTTGTTGGAAAATCTGTTCTAATAGCTAAAAAATTCGAAATTTCTAAAGTACATATAGAAGCAAAAAAAACAAACTTTAAAGATGGAAATGGAAAATGGATATATCCAAATAATAAAAAAGATTTCGATGCAATTCCTGGAACTATTAAAGATAATACTTTACAAAAAGGAGATATACTTGTACGGTATGTTAATAAAGATTCTTTAAAACACTATGATGGTGAGTATAACTTAGCTAATGATAAAAATGGTACATATACAACAAAACCAGGCGAAAGCTGGGAGAGTTTATCTCTTCCAGGTAAAAAAGAGGATTATGTAGCTTATAAAATAGAAGTCTTAGAAGATATACCCACAAAACAGAGTTTAGTTAGTCCTTGGTTTGATCAAGTTGGTGGTGGAGTTCAGAATAAGTTTGATAAGAGTATTTCTGAGTTGGCGAAAGTATCACTTACTGAAACCCCTAAATTAAAGTTAATAGGAGAATATAAATAATGGGCATTGTAGAAAAATATAATTTAGGTGATTCGAAAGGCATATTAGTCAAAAGTTTAGAATGTGATTGGAAATCTTACGATACTATTGAATTAGTTAATGAAAAAGAAGATGAACTTTATGTAAATGAGAATGGGAAATTAACTCATGTATCTACAAAAGGTAGAGGGTATAGTATACTATGGCTCTTCCTAAAAAAATACAGAAAACACCCAGAACTACTACCTAGAAATCTAAAACATGATTATCCCAGTAAGAGGTCTTCAGCAGAGATATATGAATCAATGAAATTCATGGTAAAACCACCAATGAAAAATTTTAAAGAATTTAAAGAAAGGCTACTTTTAGCCACAAAAGAGTTATCAGAAATAAAAAAAAGAAAATATATTACTAGATATGGAGAGATGCTTGTTTTTATAAATAAGAAAGAAGATTGTGGAAGTGGAATAAATATATATGGAGAACTTATTCCTATTTTAAAAGAAGAAAATGAAACCTACTGGGAAAGAGCAGTGCTCTTTGATAAAGAAAAAAAGATATTTGAATATTGGATATTTCCTGAAAGAACAAATGACACTCCAGATAAAAGTAATTGGGAATTACATATAAAATTTTATGAAGAACAGTACCTTTATGAATATTTATTGAATAGTGAGATAGATGCTGTTATGTAACTCTGGAATGCTAAGCTAAAAATTTCCTTTACAACGACAAAATAGGCACATTGGATATGGGTTTATCAAGATGATAATAAATCTCGTAAGCCAAGAAATTGGGTGATAAACAAAGAAGATATACAAATACAAATATAAATATAAGTGGCTCAAATATTGTTGCCCAAGAAAATATAGTTATTGAAACAAAGGATTTATTCGTAAGTTCTTCT